>NZ_JBNNJZ010000025.1:0-39371 GCF_050270335.1 Streptomyces sp. NPDC059900 | reverse complement strand
GGTCCTGGGCGTACCGCAGGAGTTCGTAGTACTGGACCGCGGCGACCAGCGAGGTCGTCTTCAGCATGTTGATGACTTCGTTGCCCGTCGGCGGCACGACCACGCGCATCGCCTGCGGGAGCACGATCCGGCGCAGCGTCTTGCCGTGGCTCATGCCCAGGGCGTGCGACGCCTCGGTCTGGCCCTCGTCGACCGAGAGCAGACCGGCGCGGCAGATCTCCGCCATGTACGCGGCCTCGTTGAGACCCAGGCCCAGCAGCGCCGTCAGGAACGGCGTCATGAAGTCCGACCACTCGTCCTTGTAGACGGGGCCGAGGTTCACGTAGTCGAAGACGAAGCCGAGGTTGAACCAGACGAAGAGCTGGACCAGGACCGGCGTACCGCGGAAGAACCAGATGTAGAACCAGGCGATCGACGAGGTCACCGGGTTCCGGGACATCCGCATCACGGAGAGCAGGACACCGCCGACCACGCCGATGAGCATCGACAGGGCGGTCAGGATCAGGGTCTCGCGCACGCCCCGCAGGATGCGGTCGTCGAAGAAGTTGTCAGGAATCGCGTTCCAGTTGATGTCGCCCTGGGAGAACGCGTAGACGATCGCGGCGAGCGCCGCGATGGCGGCGAGCGCGGCGACATACCGTCCGTAGTGCCGGACGGGGATGGCCTTGATGGCCTCGGGGCGGGAGGACGGTGGTGTGTCCTCCGGGCCCTTCTTGGAGATGTCGGTAGTCACAGGAGTGGCCTTTCAGCGCCGGGTCGCGGTCACTTGCCGCCGTTGATCTTGGCCGCCTTGACCGCGCCGTCCTCGACGCCCCACTTCGCGATGATCTTGTCGTACTCGCCGTTCTTGATGATGGCGTCGAGTGCGGCCTTGATCGCGTCGCGCAGCTCCGGGTTCTTCTTGGAGATCGCGATGCCGTACGGAGCGGCCTCGACCTGCTCGCCGACCAGCTCGAAGTCCTTGCCGCCGCCCGAGGTCTTCACCGCGTACGCGGCGACCGGGAAGTCCGAGGAGCCCGCGTCCGCCCCGCCGGAGCGCAGTCGGGTCTGGGCCTGCTGGTCGTTGTCGAAGGACTCGATGGCGATCTTCTTGCCGCCCTTGCACTTCTTCGACTCGGCCTTGGCCAGGTCGTGCGAGACGGTGCCGCGCTGGACGACGATCTTCTTGCCGCAGAGGTCGGCCCAGGTCTTGATGCCCTGGTCGTCGCCCTTCTTGGTGTAGATCGAGACGCCCGCCGTGAAGTAGTCGACGAAGTCGACGCCGGTGCCGATCTTCTTGCCGGTCTCCTCGTCGACGCCTTCCTGGCGGTTCTTGGTGTCGGTCATGGCCGACATCGCGAGGTCGTAGCGCTTGGAGCGCAGGCCGCCGAGCAGGGTGTCGAAGGTGCCGTTGTCGAACTGGAACTCCACGCCGAGCTGCTTGCCGAGGGCGTCGCCGAGGTCGGGGTCGATGCCGACGGTCTTGCCCGACTTGTCCTTGAACTCGACGGGCGGGTACGCGATGTCCGAACCGACCTTGATGACGCCGGCGTCCTGGATTTCCTTGGGCAGCTTGTCGGCGAGCGGTGCGTCGCTCACCTTGCCGCTGCCCTCGTCCTTGCTCTTGGTCTGGTCACCGCAGCCGGTGAGCAGCAGCGCGCCGGCGACCGCGATCGCGCCGACCGTGGCCATCCGGGACTTCGCGGACTTACCGGCGGTGGTACGACGGATGAAGCTTGCGGTCATGAGGGTCCTCCGGCGGATGAGGGAGTTGCCGAGCGGTCGTGCACACACCTTCGGGTGTCGCGACCTCGTGTGATGACGGCATCTTGCCATTCGGACCGTCCGATTCTGGGTGCCGGTGATGTCAAAATCGGATAACGGGTGATCCCCGAACCCAGACAGGCCGGGACAACAGGGCTGTAACGGCGGGGAACGAAGTACCGCTATTTGAGATCTTCCGTGAATCTCGGGTCAATCTCGCGATGTGGACCGGCCGTGGCCGTACTTCGGAAAATTCGGGCATGGGCCCGTCGTCCGTTCTTGCGCGGCCCACCGCTCCGTAATTGTGGGACCACTACAAGGACCTGGAGCACCAGAGGTAACCAATCCCACTCGCCCGTGCCCGCTGCCGTCAGGTAGAAAGGTGCGTTACACCCCTCATCCGGGGCCCGGAGCGCGTGTGCGGCGCGCTCGCGCGTCTGTACCTCCCCCCGCCGACAGGCGGGGCACAGACGCGGTGCCCGCCCACTTCTCAACCAGGAGTGGACACCCTCAACTGATGATTTAAGAATTAAGGGGTCAGACAAGTGGCAGCGGAGATCGTCAATCCTCGCAGCGACAGCAATACGGGTCACGAGGGCGGAGAAGAGCCCTTCGATCCGGCGTTCGCGCTGCACCGCGGCGGCAAGATGGCCGTCCAGGCCACCGTGCCGGTGCGGGACAAGGACGACCTGTCCCTGGCGTACACGCCCGGCGTCGCGAAAGTGTGCACCGCGATCGCCGAGCAGCCGGAGCTGGTGAACGACTACACATGGAAGTCGAACGTCGTGGCCGTCGTCACCGACGGTACGGCCGTGCTCGGTCTCGGTGACATCGGCGCCGAGGCCTCCCTCCCCGTGATGGAGGGCAAGGCCATTCTGTTCAAGCAGTTCGGCGGCGTGGACGCGGTTCCGATCGCGCTCGCGACGACGGACGCGGACGAGATCGTCGAGACCGTCGTGCGGCTCGCGCCGTCCTTCGGCGGCGTGAACCTCGAGGACATCTCGGCCCCGCGCTGCTTCGAGATCGAGCGCAAGCTCCAGGAGCGGCTCGACATTCCCGTCTTCCACGACGACCAGCACGGCACGGCGGTCGTGACGCTGGCGGCGCTGCGGAACGCGGCCCGGCTGACCGGGCGCACGCTCGGCGAGCTGCGTGCCGTGATCTCCGGTGCGGGTGCGGCCGGTGTCGCCATCGCCAAGTTCCTGCTCGAAGCGGGCCTCGGCGATGTGGCGGTCGCGGACCGCAAGGGCGTCGTGAGCCGGGACCGGGACGACCTCACCCCGGTCAAGCGTGAGCTCGCGGAGATCACCAACAAGGCGGGGCTCAGCGGTTCGCTGGAGAGCGCCCTCGCGGGTGCGGACGTGTTCATCGGCGTCTCGGGCGGCACCGTCCCCGAGCCCGCGGTCGCCTCCATGGCGCCGAACTCGTTCGTGTTCGCCATGGCCAACCCGAACCCCGAGGTGCACCCGGACATCGCCCACAAGTACGCGGCGGTCGTCGCGACGGGGCGTTCGGACTACCCGAACCAGATCAACAACGTGCTCGCGTTCCCCGGCATCTTCGCCGGTGCGCTCCAGGTGCGGGCCTCGCGCATCACCGAGACGATGAAGATCGCCGCGGCCGAGGCGCTGGCCGGTGTGGTGGGCGAGGAGCTCTCCGCCGACTACGTGATCCCCTCGCCGTTCGACGAGCGGGTCGCCCCGGCCGTGACGGCTGCCGTGGCCGCGGCTGCCCGTGCGGAGGGCGTCGCCCGCCGCTGAGCGATGCGCTCGGTGCGTTCGGCCATGTGACCGCGCCCCCGTCTCGTACGCACGTGTTGTGTACGGGGCGGGGGCGCGGCGCGTGTGCCGGGGCGCCCCCGCGGCGGGCGCGGGGTGCTGGGGGCGGGCGCGGCGCGTGTCACATTCGTGCGTGGTTACGTACGGGTAGGCCCGCGGCCTATCGTCGCCTCATGTTCGCCGCCTACGCCGCCCGCATCGACCGTGACCAGCCGCTCAGTGGCCTTGAGTTGGGGGAGCGTCCCGCCCCCGAAGCCAGGACCGGCTGGTCGACCGTGAAGGTCCGGGCCGCCTCCCTCAACCATCACGACCTGTGGTCCCTGCGCGGGGTCGGCCTCCCGGAGGGGAGGCTGCCGATGATCCTCGGCTGTGACGCCGCGGGGATCGACGAGGACGGCAACGAGGTCGTCCTGCACTCCGTCATCGGCCAGACCGGGTACGGGGTCGACGTCGGCGAGGGCCGCTCGATCCTCACCGAGAAGTACCAGGGGACGTTCGCCGAGCAGGTCTCCGTGCCCACGTGGAACCTGCTGCCGAAGCCCAAGGAGCTGTCGTTCGCCGAGGCGGCCTGTCTGCCGACCGCCTGGCTGACGGCGTACCGCATGCTCTTCACCAACGCCGGTGTACGCCCCGGGGATTCGGTCCTCGTCCAGGGCGCCGGAGGCGGGGTCGCGACGGCCGCGATCGTGCTCGGCAAGGCGGCAGGGCTCCGGGTCTTCGCCACGAGCCGCGACGAGGCCAAGCGCAAGCGGGCCCTGGAGCTGGGCGCGGTGGAGGCCGTCGAGTCCGGCGCGCGGCTGCCGCAGCGTGTGGACGCCGTCATCGAGACGGTGGGAGCGGCGACGTGGTCGCACTCCGTCAAGTCCCTCAAGCCGGGCGGCACGCTGGTGATCTCGGGCGCGACCAGCGGGGACCGTCCCTCGCACGCGGAGCTGACGCGGGTCTTCTTCCTGGAGCTGAAGATCGTCGGCTCGACGATGGGGTCCAAGGACGAGCTGGAGGACCTGCTCTCCTTCTGCGCCGCCACGGGTGTCCGTCCCGTCATCGACGAGGTGCTGCCGCTCGATCGGGCGCGCGAGGGCTTCGAGCGTCTGGAGTCGGGCGACCTGTTCGGAAAGATCGTGCTGGAGGCCTGACGCGGCCGCGGACGTCACTTCTTCTGTGTCAACTATGGTTGACGCACTCTCTCTGTCAACGTAAGTTGACATGCATGACCGAAGCTACGGATCTCGCCGAGCGTGCGGGTGACCGTGATCCACGAGTGGGACTGCGGGCCGTCTCCGCGCTGCGGAGGCTGGTGGAGCAGTTGGAGGCCGTGCAGGTGCGCAGTGCGCGCCGGCAGGGCTGGTCGTGGCAGGGGATCGCCGCGGAGCTCGGAGTGAGCAGGCAGGCCGTGCACAAGAAGTACGGGAGGCAGTGATGTTCGAGCGGTTCACGAAGGACGCCCGCGCCGTGGTCAAGGGCGCGGTGGAGCATGCCGAGGGCGAGGGCGCGGAGTCCGTCGACGACGGGCACATGCTGCTCGCCCTGCTCGACCGCGAGGCGAGCCGGGCGTCCTTCGCCCTGGCCTCGCTCGGGGCCACACGCCGCCGGGACTCGATCGAGGGCGCCCTGGGCGAGGCGCGTCGCCGCGGAGGCCTGTCGCAGGCCGACACGCAGGCTCTGGCCGAACTCGGCATCGACGTCTCCGAGATCGTCTCCCGCGTCGAGGAGACCCATGGCGTGGGCGCGTTGGCGGGCGGGCGCACGGGCGGAGGCAGGGGCGGGCGCTCCGGCCGCGGCTGGTCCGGGCACCGGCCCTTCACCCGCGAGGCCAAGGACACCCTGGCGCGGTCCCTGCGCATCGCCACCGCCCGCCGGGACCGGCACATCGGCGACGAGCACATCCTGTTCGCCCTGACCGCCCGCCCCGGCCCTGTCGGCGAGGTCCTCGCGGATCACGGCGTGACGCACGAGTCGGTGGAGAGGGTGCTGTACGGCGGGGGCGCCGCCGGGCGGGTGTGACGGGGGTGCTCCCGCCGGGCGGGTGTGGCGGAGGTGCTCCCGCCGGGTGAGTGTGACGGGGCTGTTCCCTCCGGGCGGGTGTGACGGGGCTGCCCCCCGCCGGGCGCGCGCCCTATGCGCCCGGCGACGCCCCTCCTGCGGGCCGCAGGAGTCAGCTCTTCGGTGTGTGTAGGGTCGCCGCGATGTGGGCCGCCGCCGACGACAAGTGACGGCGGGACTCGCGGAGTTGTTCCTCCGTCACCCCGTGGTCGCGGGCCGCGTCGCGGATGTCGTCGCGGAAGCGGTCCAGGAGGCGGTCCAGATCGCGTGCCGGATCGCCGGTGGAGTCCTCCTCGGCCCACTGGGGGACATACTCCGCGGGGACCTCGCCCTCGCGGGCACCCGTGAACTTGGGCTCCTGCGTGCCGGACCCCGAGCCCTTGCGGCCGAAGTCCTTGCCCCCGGAGCCCCCGGCACCTGCGGAGCTCCCGGCGCCCCCGGCGCCCGCGTTCTTCCCGAACTCCGTGAACTCCTTGGCCAGTTCCGTCAGCCCCTCGCGGACCCCCGTCGGCCAGTCGCCCCGGGCGAAGTGGTCCTGGACCTGGTCCTGGACGCGCCGCGCGATGCGCTGCACCTCTTCCTGCGCCTGGGCATGCGCGGTCGCCTGCGCGTCCCTGGCCTGGCGGCGGGCGCGCTGCGCGTCCTCGCGGGCCCTGCGGGTCTCGTCCTTCGCGCGCCGCGCCTGCTCCTTCCACTCCTGCTTGGCGCGCTTGAACTCCTCCTTGGCCTGGCGCCAGCCCTCCTTGTCGCCCCAGGAGCCGTCGAAGAAGTCGGCGGGGTCGGGGAAGGGCCTGCCGGCGCCGGCGCCGCTCTTGCCCTCGGCCGTGCCGCCGGACGCGCGCGCCTCCTTGGCCGCCTCCCGCATCTCGCGGCGGAGCTCACCTGCCGCGCCCCGCACACCGTCCCTGATCTCGGCGGCGAGTTCGGCCACGGAATCGCGGATCTCCAGCTCCAGATCGGCCAGTTCACCGCTGCGGTCGGCCAGTTCGGCGCGGCCCGCGTCCGTGATGGCGTACACCTTCCGGCCGCCCTCCGTGGTGTGCGTGACCAGGCCCTCGGCCTCCAGCTTCGCCAGGCGCGGGTAGACCGTGCCCGCCGAGGGGGCGTAGAGCCCCTGGAAGCGCTCTTCCAGGAGGCGGATCACCTCATAGCCGTGGCGCGGAGCCTCGTCCAGGAGCTTGAGCAGGTACAGGCGCAGTCGGCCGTGGGCGAACACGGGGGCCATCTCAGAGCACCTTCTTGTCGGTCGGGGCGGCGTCTTCGGTCGGGGGAGTGTCCTCGGGCGAGGCGGCCGGTGGGGCCTCCTCGAAGGGATCCTCCTCCGTCGGCGGCCTGCGCAGCAGCGCGATGGACCCCGAGACGGTCGTCGCCCTGAGTTTCCCGCTGCCCGAGCCCAGGCGGCCGGTGATCTTCTTCGCCCCCCACTGGCCGCTGACCCGCAGATCCTCGAACGCGTTGGACACCGCGCCGCTCGCGGTGTTCGCCTCCACGTCCGCGTCCGTCGGATGGGGCAGCCGGATGGCGATCTCGCCCGAGACGCTCGTCAGGCCGATGTCGGTCGGAGCGCCCGCCGGATCGAGGTCCACGATCATCGAGCCGCTGACCGATTCGGCCCGGACGGAGGAGCCCGCGCCCTCGAAGACGGTCAGGTCCCCGGAGACGGAGTGGAACCGCAGGTCGCCGGTGATGCCCTGGGCTTCGAGGCTGCCCGCGACGGTCTCGGCGCGGACCGGCCCCGAGAGCCCCACGAGGGTCGTGTCGCCGGTGACGCCCTTGACCTCCGTGCGCCCCTCGATGCCGGAGACCACGGCGCCCGCCCCGACCACGCCCACCTCCACACGGGTGCCCGCGGGGACGGCCAGGGAGATCACCGCGCTGCGGCGCCAGCCCTTGCGGTCGAGCCACTTCAGGAAGCCCTTCCAGGGCAGGTCGTCATAGGCGACGGACAGGGTGCCGTCCGACTGGGTGACCGTCAGCGGCGGCCCGTCCATCTCGGAGACCTCCAGCCGGGCGGAAACTTCGTCGGTGCCCACGACGTTCACCGTTCCGTTGACCATGCGCACCTGGAGCGTGGACACAGGGGCGTCGAACGTGAGCTTCTGGGGCTCGGCGACGGACCACTCTGGCATCGGACCTACCTCCTCCGGCGGGCTGCGGCACGGCACGAGCAACGCGCCATATCGCGTCTCTGATACACACGATATATCGCGGTCACGGAAAGTCAAGACACCCTTGCTTCTCTGCGCCGAATGCGGTGATTTGACCTAGCGTGGGGCCATGTCTCTGTCGTCGTCCGAACCCGTCGATCACGCCGCCGGCGCGCTGCTGCTCTGCCGGGCCGCCCCCGACGTGGTCGAGCCCGTCGCCCGCCTGATGCGCGAACGGATGCTGCTCGCCCCGGCGGGCCAGGGCTGGAGCGTGCTCGTGCCCGAGGGCAAGCCCTGGGTGCACGGCGACGAACCGGTGGACCGCGTGCTCACCGGATGGGCCACAGCGCTGGCCGTCGGGTCGACCTGGCCGATGCTCGCGCTGTGGTGGGACGCGGACCGCGCGGGCTGCACCCTCGCGGCGGGCTTCCGGCGCACCGTCGAATACGTATGGCTGGCGAACGGCACGCCCGTCGGTGAGGACGAGGCGCTGCGCACCTTCGCCGCACGTCTCGGCCTCGACCCCGTCCTGGACGTGCAGTCCCTGGAGCAGCTGGGCCGCCCCGACACGGAGGCCGACGCAAGGGCCCGGCTCCTGGGCCTGCTCGCCGTCCTCGCGCGGGCAGGAGTGGCGCTGCCCGCCGGAGTGGGGCCGGGCGAGCCCGCTGACCGGCTGCGCGCGGTGGCACGGGTGGCGCCGGGCGTACGGGAGGTCGAATGGTCGGGCTGGCGGGACGCGGTACGGGCAGAGCTCGACGTGGTCGAGCAGGGCCCCCTCGGGCCGTGGCTGCGGGGCCCGCGGGCTCGCGCACTGGCCGTGGCGCAGATGGCCGCAGGGCTCCCGATGGCGGCATGGGCATGGCGCCGCCGCAGCGGCGGCTGGGCCGCGACGGCGGCACTCCTGCTGGTACACGGCTCACTGGGGCTCGCGTACGACAGGGTACGAGCGGCTGACGGCGGCTTCGGCAGGGTCTGAACCGCCCGGCGATTCAGACCCCGGAGACGTCGACTCGCTCCACGCGCGCGTGGAGGGGCACTTCGACGCGTCCCCTACTCGTCCTCGTCCTCGTCGTCCAGGCGGGCCAGCCAGGTCGCCAGGCGTTCGACCGGGACCTCGAAGTCGGGGTTGAGGTCCACGAAAGTGCGGAGTTGTTCGGCGAGCCACTCGAAGGTGACTTCCTCCTCGCCGCGCCGCTTCTCCAGCTCCTCGATGCCACGGTCGGTGAAGTACAAGACAGGCTCCGCACAGGGGACGTAGGACGGGACGAACGATGTGTTCGGTACGTCCAGGATAAGCCGGTACGACGGAGGGCCCGGCCCCGGGTGACTAGCACCAGGAGCCGGGCCCGCCGACGTGCGAACCGCTCAGGCTTACGCCTCGAAGACCTCGCGCAGCAGCGCTTCCTGCTCCTGCTCGTGGCGCTTCTTCGAGCCGACCGCCGGGGACGAGCCGTGCGGCCGCGAGATGCGGCGCAGGCGCTCGCCGTGCGGGATGTCCGCGCCGACCGCCAGGTCCAGGTGGTCGATGAGGTTGAGGGCGATGAAGGGCCATGCGCCCTGGTTCGCCGGCTCCTCCTGCGCCCACAGGTACTTCTCGGCGTTCGGGTACTTGGCGATCTCGGCCTGGAGCTCGGCACCCGGCAGCGGGTACAGGCGCTCGATGCGGATGATCGCGGTGTCCGTGACCTCGCGCTTCTTCCGGTCGGCCTCGAGGTCGTAGTACAGCTTGCCGGAGCAGAAGACGACCTTGCGGACCGCCGACGCCTCGACCGAGTCGTCGCCGATGACCGGGCGGAAGCCGCCCGTCGTGAACTCCTCCGTCTTCGAGGCCGCCGCCTTGAGGCGCAGCATCGACTTCGGGGTGAAGACCACCAGCGGCTTGTGGTGCGGGTTGTGCACCTGCCACCGCAGGAGGTGGAAGTAGTTCGACGGCAGGGTCGGCATCGCGACCGTCATGTTGTTCTGCGCGCACAGCTGGAGGAAGCGCTCGATGCGGGCGGACGAGTGGTCCGGGCCCTGGCCCTCGTAGCCGTGCGGAAGCAGCAGCGTGACGCCGGAGTGCTGGTTCCACTTCTGCTCGGCGGCCGAGATGTACTCGTCCACCACCGTCTGCGCGCCGTTGACGAAGTCACCGAACTGCGCTTCCCACATCACGAGGGACTCGGGACGGGCCAGGGAGTAGCCGTACTCGAAGCCCATGACCGCGTACTCGGATAGGAGCGAGTCGTAGACGTTGTAGCGGGCCTGGTCCTCGGAGAGGTACAGGAGCGGCGTGAAGTCCTCGCCCGTCTCGCGGTCGATGAGGACCGCGTGACGCTGACCGAACGTGCCACGGCGCGAGTCCTGGCCCGAGAGCCGGACCGGCGTGCCTTCGAGGAGCAGCGAACCGATGGCGAGGGTCTCGCCCATGCCCCAGTCGATCGTGTCTTCCTCGACCATCGACGCGCGACGCTGCAACTGCGGCAGCAGACGCGGGTGGACGGTGACCCGGTCGGGGATGTTGACCTGGGACTCGGCGATCCGCTTGACGACTTCCTGGGTGATCGACGTGTCGACGTTCACCGGGAACTCGGCCTCGGGGGCCGGGACCTCGGCCTCGGCGGGCTGCGAGATGGCCTCGCGGACCTCAGTGAAGACCTTCTCCAGCTGACCCTGGAAGTCCTGGAGGGCCTGCTCGGCCTCTTCCAGGGTGATGTCGCCGCGACCGATGAGGGACTCGGTGTAGAGCTTGCGCACCGAGCGCTTCTTGTCGATCAGGTCGTACATCAGCGGCTGCGTGAACGCCGGGTTGTCCGACTCGTTGTGACCGCGGCGGCGGTAGCAGATGAGGTCGATCACGACGTCCTTGTTGAACGCCTGACGGAACTCGAACGCGAGCCGCGCGATGCGGACGACGGCCTCGGGGTCGTCGCCGTTCACGTGGAAGATCGGCGCCTCGATCATGCGGGCCACGTCGGTGGCGTACATGGAGGAGCGCGACGACTCCGGGGCGGCGGTGAAGCCGACCTGGTTGTTGATGACGATGTGGACCGTGCCGCCGGTGCGGTAGCCCCGCAGCTGCGACATGTTCAGCGTCTCGGCGACCACACCCTGGCCCGCGAAGGCCGCGTCACCGTGCAGGGCGACGGGCAGGACCGTGAAGTCCGTGCCGCCCTTGTTGATGATGTCCTGCTTGGCGCGGGTGATGCCCTCGATGACCGGGTCGACCGTCTCCAGGTGGGACGGGTTCGCGGCGAGCGAGACCTTGATCTGCTCGCCGTCCAGGCCGGTGAAGGTGCCCTCGGCGCCCAGGTGGTACTTCACGTCGCCGGAGCCGTGCATGGACTTGGGGTCCATGTTGCCCTCGAACTCGCGGAAGATCTGGGCGTACGACTTGCCGACGATGTTCGCGAGGACGTTCAGGCGGCCGCGGTGGGCCATGCCGATGACGACCTCGTCCAGGCGCGACTCGGCGGCGCTGTCGATGACGGCGTCGAGCAGCGGGATGACGGACTCGCCGCCCTCCAGGGAGAAGCGCTTCTGCCCGACGTACTTCGTCTGGAGGAACGTCTCGAAGGCCTCGGCGGCGTTCAGCCTGCGCAGGATGCGCAGCTGCTCCTCGCGCTCGGGCTTCGTGGCGTGCGTGCGCTCGATGCGGTCCTGGAGCCACTTGCGCTGCTTCGGGTCCTGGATGTGCATGAACTCGATGCCGGTGGTGCGGCAGTACGAGTCGCGCAGGACGCCGAGGACGTCGCGCAGCTTCATCATCGACTTGCCGGCGAAGCCGCCGACCGCGAACTCGCGCTCCAGGTCCCACAGGGTGAGGCCGTGCTCGGTGATGTCCAGGTCGGGGTGCTTGCGCTGCTTGTACTCCAGCGGGTCCGTGTCGGCCATGACGTGGCCGCGGACGCGGTAGGAGTGGATCAGCTCGAAGACGCGGGCGGCCTTCGTGACGTCGTCGTCGTGCGAGGCGTCGATGTCCTTGAGCCAGCGGACCGGCTCGTAGGGAATGCGCAGCGCCTTGAAGATCTCGTCGTAGAACTCGGACTCGCCGAGCAGGAGGTTCGCGACGATCCGCAGGAACTCGCCGGAGGCGGCGCCCTGGATGACCCGGTGGTCGTAGGTCGACGTGAGCGTCATGACCTTCGAGATGCCGAGCTTGTTCAGGGTGTCCTGGGAGGTGCCCTGGAACTCCGCGGGGTAGTCCATCGAGCCGACGCCCATGATGACCGACTGCCCGGGCATCAGGCGGGGGACCGAGTGGACGGTGCCGAGGCCGCCGGGGTTGGTCAGCGAGACCGTCACGCCCGTGAAGTCGTCCATGCCGAGCTTGCCGTCGCGTGCGCGGCGGACGATGTCCTCGTAGGCCTGCCAGAACTCGAAGAAGTTCAGCGTCTCGGCCTTCTTGATGCCCGCGACGACCAGCTGGCGGTCGCCGTTGGGCTTCACGAGGTCGATGGCGAGGCCGAAGTTGACGTGCTCCGGCTTGACCAGCGTCGGCTTGCCGTCCTTCTGCACGAAGGAGTAGTTCATCGACGGCATGGCCTTGATGGCCTGCACCATCGCGTACCCGATGAGGTGCGTGAAGGAGATCTTCCCGCCGCGGGCGCGCTTGAGGTGGTTGTTGATGACGATGCGGTTGTCGAAGAGCAGCTTCACCGGGACCGCGCGGACCGACGTGGCCGTCGGGACCTCCACGGAGGCGTTCATGTTCTTCGCGACCGCGGCGGCGGGGCCGCGCAGCGTCACGTACTCGGGTCCTGCCGGGGCCGCCTCAGCAGGCGCCGCGGGCTCCGCCTTTGCGGCGGGCTTCGCGACTGCGGGCTTTGCGGCGGGGGCCGGTGCGGCTGCCGCGGGCTTCGCAGCAGGGGCTGCGGGCGCGGCGGGCGCGGCGGACTTCGCGGGGGCCGCCGGAGCGGCCGCGGGTGCGGCGGGAGCTGCGGGGGACGTGGTGGCCGCAGCCCCCGCGGCTGCGTCACCCGCCGGCTTGGCCGGGGCCGCGGCGGGCGACGCGCCCGCTGCTCCCGGCTTGTAGTCGGCGAAGAAGTCCCACCAGGCTCGGTCGACCGAATTCGGGTCCTGGAGGTACTGCTGATAGATCTCGTCGACGAGCCACTCATTGGGACCGAAGGCAGCAGCAGGGTCCTTGCCCTGACCGTCTTGGTCGGTCGAGATGCTCGAGCTACTGGGGGACTGTGACGACACGGCGGTAACCGCCCTCTTCCGCTTCACAAGGTGATGGACAGCGGGAATTAAGGCTACGCCTCCATTGCCGCCAGGTGCAGACCGGCCCCGTCATCCGTCGTGTAAGTCACATCGGACGGAAGGTTTCGGCGGCGGAAATGGCGGGAAACAAGCGAGGTTCTGCAACGCCAGATGGCCGCGCGGGCCCTGCCCTGCGCGGCGGCTTCACCCGAGCGCGCTTCCGATGCGCCCGCGAATCGCTTCCGTTTCGAACCCTACGTCAACCTCGTACGTCGGGCAGGCCCGGAAGAGTGACCTGGATGCGGCAGCCGCGAGGGGATTCGGCCACGCCGATGTGTCCGCCGTGCAGATCGACCGCCCAGCGCGCGATGGCGAGCCCGAGCCCGGTTCCGCCGTCGCTGCCGGGTCCCTGCGGGGGGCTGTTGGTGTGGCTGCCGCGGTTGAAGCGCTCGAAGACCCGGTGCCACTCCGACTGCGGGATGCCGGGCCCCTCGTCGAGGACCTCCAGGTCCAGGGACTCGGGGTAGAGGCCGCGCCGGGCGCGCACGGTGACGCGGCCGTGCGGCGGGCTGTGCTTGACCGCGTTGTCGATGAGGTTGGCCACGACCTGGTGGAGGCGCTCGGCGTCCGCGTGCGCGGTCAGCTCGGGCGGCGTGACGTCCAGGTGCAGGTGCACGTCCGTGCGGGTGTGGCTGCCGGAGCCCGACGCGATGCCCGCGCGGGCGGAGGAGACCATGTTGGCCTCCTTCAGGACGCCCGACAGATAGGGCCACACCTCGAAGCGGCGGGCCTTCAGCGGTACGACGCCGTTGTCCAGGCGGGAGAGGTCGAGCAGGGTCTCCACGAGCCGCCCCAGGCGCTCCGTCTGCTTCAGGGCCGTGCGCATGGTCTCCGGGTCGGCTGCGGAGACTCCGTCGACGACGTTCTCCAGGACGGCGCGCAGGCCCGCGATGGGGGTGCGCAGCTCGTGCGAGACGTTGGCGACCAGTTCCTTGCGCTGCTGGTCCTGGGCCTCCAGGTCGTCCGCCATGCGGTTGATCGTGGTGGCCACGTCGCCCAGCTCGTCGCGCCGGTCGGCGCCGCGCACCCGGCGCGTGTAGTCGCCGTGCGAGACGGCGCGCGCGACGGAGTTCATCTCGTCGAGCGGCGCGGTGAGGCTGTGCGCCACGAACTGCGTGATCAGCAGTGTGGCGATCACCGAGAAGACCGTGATGAACCGCAGCTCGGTCTGCGTCTTCATGGCCACCATCAGCAGACCGGTGGTGATGAAGACCGAGACGACGACCAGCATGCCGAGTTTGGTCTTGATGGAGAACGGCCGCAGGCCGCCGAAGGGACCACTCATCGGACGGCCCGCCTCACGGGGTGGGGGTCTCCAGGGCGTACCCGACGCCGTGCACCGTACGGATCCGCTCGGCGCCGATCTTCCGGCGCAGTGCCTTGATGTGGCTGTCGACGGTCCGGGTGCCCGACGCGTCCGCCCAGTCCCACACCTCGGCGAGCAGCTGCTCGCGGGAGAGGACCGCGCGCGGCGTATTGGCCAGGCAGACCAGCAGGTCGAACTCGGTGGGCGTCAGGTGCACGTCCTCGCTGCGGACTCTGACGCGCCGCTGGGCGTGGTCGATCTCCAGCTCGCCGAGCCGCAGGATCCCGCTGCGCGGCGTGGTCGCGGCGAGCGCGGCCCGCTCGACCCGGCGCAGCAGGACGTGCACGCGGGCCGCGAGCTCCCGCATGGAGAACGGCTTGGTCATGTAGTCGTCGGCGCCGACGCCGAGCCCGACCAGCATGTCCGTCTCGTCGTCGCGGGCCGTCAGCATGAGGACGGGAACCGGACGCTGGGCCTGTACCCGACGGCACACTTCGAGCCCGTCGAAGCCCGGCAGCATGATGTCCAGGATCAGCAGATCGGGCTGCCAAGCCTGCGCGGTGTCGACCGCCGAAGGACCGTCCATCGCCGTTTGCACTACGAAACCCTCGGCGCGTAGCCGGGCGGCGATGGCGTCGACGATCGTCGGGTCGTCCTCGACCACCAGAACCCGGCGCTGGGCGCCTGGCATCGCCGCCGTCGCACCGTTGTGGGAGGTGTGTGTCTGCTCCATCGCCCGCCCCTGACACTGATCGCTTGTGTTCGGTCAGCAGAGTACGGGTCGCGAAGGCACCTCGGCTACGCAGCCCTTACGCCGAGATGGACCACGTCCGGTACGCCTCGGGCAACGGCGATCTCTTCCGTCCGTACCGCCTGGAATCCGGCATTCCGTAGAGCGTCGTCGAAAGCGGACGAGGGCTGGGCGGACCATACGGCGAGCACTCCGCCGGGGTTGAGGCGGACCTGACAGGCCGCCAGACCGGCTGGAGAGTAGAGGGAGTTGTTGTCCTCCGTGACCGTCCAGTCCGGGCCGTTGTCGATGTCCAGACAGAGCGCGTCGTACGTCTGCGTGGTGCCGCAGGCGGAGCCGGTGCCGGACAGATGCGCCAGAAGGTCTGTGTGCAGGATCTCCGTACGGGGATCGGCGAGCGCGGGGCCGGAGAGGCCAGAGAGCGGGGCATCGGCGCCCGCGCGGTGCCAGTCGATGATGGCCTGCTCCCGCTCCACCACGGCGATACGGCCCCAGCGCGGGTCGGCGGCCGCGTGGGCCAGCGAGAAGCCGACCCCGAGGCCGCCGATGAGCAGCGCGGGCTCCGGGCGGCCGTCCAGGGCGTCGTACGCCGCGTCGACGAGCAGCCGCTCCGAGCGGCCGTCCGAGGTGTCCATGAGGAAACAGCCGTTGGCGATGATCTGCAGAAGCGCACCGTGGCGCCGCAGCACGACTTCGCCGTACGGCCCCTCGCGCCGGTCGATGACGACGGGGGCGGTGGTCTGGGTCTGCATGGTCGACAGCGTATGGGTGCGGGGCCAAGGGGCGGGGAAGACTCGGGATACGCGCTCCGCGACCCCGGACGCACCTGTGACCTGTGAGGTTGATGTGATTCGCGTCTCACGTGGCTCCGGTCATAGACAGCGCCCGAAAAGTCGGCCGAGGGTGGAGTGGACAGAAGGAGCACCTCAGCGTGAACCGGAGTGCGTCGGCTGCCCCCGCGGCACCCGAGGAGACCGCCCCGCCCGGCCTCGACGGCATCCCGCGCCAGCGGGAGCCCGGAGAGCCGGCCGCCCCTGACGCTGCTCATGCCGGGGAGCGTGCGGCGACCGGCCGGGCCGCCTCCGGTCCCGGCCGTCTGAGCCGGCTGCGCCCCTGGCTCCTGCTGCCGACTCCCGTGGGCACGCCCTTCACGTTCGGCTATGCCGCGATCCTCGCCCTGACCTCACTCTTGGCGCAGTACGCGGACCCGGCGCTGATCTCGGCCCTGCACCGGCACTCCAGCACGGACGTGGCGCACCTGACGCAGGAGCCGTTCCTCGTCCTGGTGGCCAGCGCGCTGTGGATCGCGGGCGGCATCGCGTCGCCGTACGCGATCGGCTTCCTGCTGGTCCTCACGGCCCTTGAGCGCCGCATCGGCCCGCTGCGCACGGCCGGCGTCTTCCTGCTCGGCCACATCGTGGCCACCCTCGCGACCGAGGTCCCCGTCGGCCTCTCGGTGCTCGCGGGGCATCTGCCCGACAGCTCCCTGCACCGCCTCGACTACGGGATCAGCTTCGGTGTCGCGGCGAGCGTCGGCGCCCTCGCCGGGCTTTTCAGGCCGTGGCTGCGGTGGCTGGTCCTCGCGGGCTTCGGCGGCATGCTGATCGACGACCTGATCGCCTTCACCGACCCGATGACGAACTGGGGCCATCTCCTCGCCCTGTCGATCGGTGTCGCCACCTGGCCGCTGCTGCGGCGGCGTCCGCACGCGTCCGGCCCGCGGATTTAAGCGATCGCTCAGAGCGAACATCCCTCGGGGAACATTCATGGACTCACGAGCATTGAGTCCACATAGCTCAACTTGAATGCCGAAGGGGAGATCATGGCTTCTGAGTCCACAGCGTCCACACCACTCACGCTGCCCGTGCTGCCGCTCGACGACGAGGTTGTCCTGCCCGGCATGGTGGTTCCGTTCGACCTGTCCGACGCCGATGTGCGTGCCGCCGTGGAGGCAGCCCAGGCGGACGCACGCTCCCGTGGGGGCAGCAAACCGCAGGTCCTTCTTGTTCCGCGCATCGACGGCACGTACGCCGCGACCGGCGTCCTCGGCACCGTCGAGCAGGTCGGGCGCCTCTCCGACGGAGACCCCGGCGCCCTCATCCGCGGCCGTTCCCGGGTGCGCATCGGCGCCGGGACGACCGGCCCCGGTGCCGCGCTCTGGGTGGAAGGGACCAAGGTCGACGAGACCGTGCCCGACCCCCTGCCCGGTGCGGTCACCGAGCTGGTCAAGGAGTACAAGGCCCTCGCCACCAGCTGGCTGAAGAAGCGCGGCGCCTGGCAGGTCGTCGACCGCGTCACGCAGATCGACGACGTCTCCGCCCTTGCCGACAATTCCGGTTACTCGCCCTTCCTCTCCACCGAGCAGAAGATCCAGCTCCTGGAGACCGACGACCCGGCCGCCCGCCTGAAGCTCGCCACCGAGCAGCTGCGCGAGCACCTCGCCGAGCAGGACGTCGCCGAGTCCATCGCCAAGGACGTCCAGGAAGGCGTCGACAAGCAGCAGCGCGAGTTCCTGCTGCGCCGCCAGCTGGATGCCGTGCGCAAGGAACTGCGCGAGATCAACGGCGAGCAGGACGGCGAGGAGTCCGACGACTACCGCACCCGTGTCGAGGCCGCAGACCTCCCCGAGAACGTCCGCGAGGCCGCCCTCAAGGAAGTCGACAAGCTGGAGCGCTCCAGCGACCAGTCGCCCGAGGGCTCCTGGATCAGGACCTGGCTGGACACCGTCCTCGAACTGCCCTGGAACGAACGGACCGAGGACGAGTACGACATCAAGGGCGCCCAGAACGTCCTCGACGCCGAGCACGCCGGCCTTCAGGACGTGAAGGAGCGCATCACCGAGTACCTCGCGGTGCGCAAGCGGCGCGCCGACCGAGGCCTCGGCGTCGTCGGCGGCCGTCGCGGCGGCGCAGTGCTCGCCCTGGTGGGCCCGCCCGGCGTCGGCAAGACGAGCCTCGGCGAGTCCGTCGCGCACGCCATGGGCCGCAAGTTCGTGCGGGTCGCGCTCGGCGGCGTACGCGACGAGGCGGAGATCCGCGGACACCGTCGTACGTACGTGGGGGCGCTGCCCGGACGCATCGTGCGGGCCATCAAGGAGGCCGGGTCCATGAACCCGGTGGTGCTCCTGGACGAGATCGACAAGGTGGGCTCCGACTTCCGCGGCGACCCGGCCGCGGCCCTGCTCGAAGTCCTCGACCCGGCACAGAACCACACCTTCCGCGACCACTACCTGGAGGTCGAGCTCGACCTGAGCGACGTGGTCTTCCTGGCCACGGCGAACGTCCTGGAATCCATCCCCGAGGCACTGCTCGACCGCATGGAGCTGGTGCGCCTGGACGGATACACCGAGGACGAGAAGGTCGTCATCGCCCGCGACCACCTGCTCCCGCGCCAGCTGGAGCGGGCGGGTCTGGAGACGGACGAGGTGACCCTGGACGAGAGCGCGCTGCGCAAACTCGCGGGGGAGTACACCCGGGAAGCGGGCGTACGGAACCTGGAGCGGTCCGTGGCACGGCTGCTGCGCAAGGTCGCGGCCAAGCACGAACTGGGCGAGCAGGAGCTGCCGTACACCGTCGGCGAGGACGATCTGCGCGGTCTCATCGGGCGCCCGCACCACGTGCCCGAGTCGGCGCAGGACCCGGCCGAGCGGCGCACGGCGGTGCCGGGCGTGGCCACCGGGCTCGCGGTCACCGGCGCGGGAGGCGACGTCCTCTTCGTGGAGGCGTCGCTCGCCGACCCGGAGACCGGCGCTTCGGGCCTGACCCTCACCGGTCAGCTCGGCGACGTGATGAAGGAGTCCGCGCAGATCGCGCTGAGCTTCCTGCGCTCGCACGGCGCCGAACTGGAGCTTCCGGTGGGCGACCTGAAGGAGCGGGGGGTCCACGTCCACTTCCCGGCGGGCGCGGTCCCCAAGGACGGGCCGAGTGCGGGCGTCACGCTGACGACCGCCCTCGCGTCGCTGCTCAGCGGCCGTCTGGTCCGTACGGACGTGGCCATGACCGGTGAGGTCTCGCTGACCGGGCGGGTCCTGCCGATCGGCGGCGTCAAGCAGAAGCTGCTCGCCGCGCACCGCGCCGGGATCACCACGGTGATCATCCCGAAGCGGAACGAGGCCGATCTGGACGACGTCCCGGCGGAGATCCTGGAGAAGCTGGACGTGCACCCGGTGACGGATGTCCGCCAGGTGCTCGACCTGGCGCTGACCGAGGCCGAGGTGAGGATTCCGGCCGCCGCGTGACGGAGGCGGCCGGTGCGTGAGGGCCCGGGACCCCGGGAGGGGTTCCGGGCCCTCGTGCGCTGAGGGGCGCCGTGGGGGTGCTCAGCCGTTGGCGAGCGCCTGGACCCGGTCGAGCGCGCCGTTGAACTTGTTGTGGTCCCCGACCGTCGGGCCGGTGGAGGTGTACTGCCACATCGTCTGGAAGCCCCAGCCCGCGGGCAGCTCGCCCGGAGAGGTGTTGTAGCGGGCGATCCAGAGCGGGTTGCTGGCGCCGAAGCCGCCGTAGTTGCCGGTGCACTGCTTCCACCAGCTGGTGGCCGTGTAGATCACCGCGTCGCGTCCGGTGCGCGCCTTGTACTGGTTCAGGAAGTCACGGATCCAGGTGACCATCGCGGACTGGGACTTGCCGAAGCAGGCCGCCCCGTACGGATTCCACTCGATGTCGAGCGCGCCGGGCAGCGTCCTGCCGTCGCGGGACCAGCCGCCGCCGTTGTCCACGAAGTAGTTGGCCTGTGTGGCGCCGCCCGTCGTGTCGGGCGTCGCGAAATGGTAGGCGCCGCGGATCATGCCCACGTTGTACGAACCGTTGTACTGCTGGGCGAAGTAGGGGTTCTTGTAGTACGTGCCCTCGGTGGCCTTCACGTAGGACCACTTCACGCCGCTGTTCCA
Source organism: Streptomyces sp. NPDC059900 (assembly GCF_050270335.1). Classification (NCBI taxonomy): domain Bacteria; kingdom Bacillati; phylum Actinomycetota; class Actinomycetes; order Kitasatosporales; family Streptomycetaceae; genus Streptomyces; species Streptomyces sp. NPDC059900. The sequence goes on along the minus strand of NZ_JBNNJZ010000025.1, from coordinate 19,474 downwards.
GAGCGTCGACCAGGCGACGTTGCCCTGGTGGCTGCTGACGTCGACGCCTTCGGTCTGTACGGCGTCACCGCCGGGCGGCAGACTGCCCTGCCCGTCGTGTTCGATGACGCCCTGGCCCATGCGGGCCGTGCCGCGGGCCGGTACGTCGTCGCCGCCGGCGGCCTGCGCGGCACCCGGCAGCGTGAACAGGAGGGAGAGGGCGGAGAGGACTGAGAGCAGGACTGCGGCCGCTGACCAGCGGGAGCGGCGGGGCGTTCCGGGTCTGTGCACGGGCATGAGCGTGCCTCCGTAGGCCTCGGTTGAGCTCGATGGAGCTCGTGGGGGGACCTGCCGACATGTTGTGGTGTGAACATGTCACGCATGACGCTACGCACGTAGACCCGCGCCCGGGAAGAGGGTCCGGCGCCTGCCGTTGGTCTACTCCTGCGGCGGTGTCCGGGGAGTGGGGCGACAGGGCGTTACGAAATACTGGTCGAGCTGCGGCGATGGGCCGACGCGGGCCTCTGCCGCCGTGCGGGGCGGAAAATTGCCTGATCCGGAAAGAAAGCGTGCCATGGGTGCTGAAGTGCACGAGGGCGAGAACCACGGTGGATCCGACGTGAACGGGGAGGGCGGGCCCGGGCAGGGCGTGGAGCGGCTGGTCGACCGCGAGTTCCTCTCCCTGGAGCGGGAGTTGACGCTGCTCCTGCGCCGGGCGCGGGCCTCGTCCGGCGAGATGGCGCGCCAGGTCCACCCCGACCTGGAGCCCGCCGCGTACGGACTCCTGGTCTGCCTCGACGACTCCGGCCCGCAGCGGGCCACGGATCTCGCCGCGTACATCGGCGTCGGCAAGGCGACGATGAGCCGTCAGCTGCGGGCCCTGGAAGAGCTCGGCCTCGTCGCCCGCGAGCCCGACCCCGCGGACGGCCGCGCGTGGCTGGTCCACCTCACGGAGGAGGGCGGGACACGGTTCCGTACGGTGCGGACGGCCCGCCGGGAGCAGTACGTGCGCAAGCTCGCCGGGTGGGACCGGGCGGAGGTGGCGGAACTCGCCCGCTTGCTGCGGCAGCTGAACGAGTCCCCGGAGTCTTGAGGGGGCAGGGCTGCCGCCTGCTGAGCTGCTTTGTCTGCGGGTGGGTGAGGGCTGGTCGCGCAGTTCCCCGCGCCCCTTGGGGGCTGGCTGTCGTTCGTCGGCCGCGGGTTGGGTGTGGTTGCTCGCGCAGTTCCCCGCGCCCCTTCGGGGCGCTCCTACAACTCCGCGTAAACGACCGCCGCGTCGTCATGGCGCTTCCCGCGCGGATGCGCTGTGCCCTCGGGGTCCGACCGTTCCAGCTCCCGTACCCGGTCCACCATCCGCTGCGGCCCATCCTTGCGCAGGAGCGCGAAGCACTCCGTCCAGTCGCCCGCGCGGAACGTCTCGACCCAGCGGCCGACCCCGTCCGTCAGGGCGGCCACCGCCGACACCCGGGCGCGCGGGGACGTACCGGTGACCGCCCGTGCCGCCGCCGACGGATCCGCCGCGGCGGTGAAGAAACCGTCTTCCGCGTTCCGCAGGGCCTCGACGGCCGCGCCGTACTCCCGGCCCGCGGCCTCGCGTTCGGCGGAGCCCCGCGGCAGCGCGCGCACCGCGTCCCGCATCTCGCGGATCCTCGGCGGCAGTTCCGCGAGGCGCTCGTCGAGCACCGGCGTGACCTGGCCGTCCGGGCCCGCGACGAGGAGCGCGGAGTCGGACAGGACCAGGTGTTCGACCTGCTCGTCGTCCCAACGCACCAGAACCACGGTTGCCTGAGGAGTGCGCGGGTGAGAAAGGTCACAGGTCCCGCGGTGGGCGTCGGCGGTGCGCGAGATTGCCGCCGCGAGGACCTCGGTGAGCGTCATATCCCGCCGTGAAACGGACAGTTCCCCCAGTGCGCCCCCGAGCCGCGCGGTGAACCACGGGACGGAATGCAGACAGCCGTCGTCCCCGGCGGGCGGAGTCACCCCGTCCAGAAGGACGAGCGATCCGCCCTGTCCGGATGCGGGAAGCATCACCGCCGCATAGTCCTCGTTGGGGCGTGCGGGGTCTCCGGGCTCGGTGGCGAGTTCGATACGCATTCCGCCAGTCTGCACGAGGCCTTCACAAGGTCATCCGGAAGCCGCAAAACAGCCGGGGGTTGGCCCGGACGGGCAGGTCAGACGCCGGATTTCAGTCGGAATGATCGCTTCCAGCTGCGTGTGGCGGCGCATCCTGCCAAAGCCTGCGGTCGACGTCCAACCGGCGCCCCGTGGCGGAGACTTTCGGCCCCGGTCGGGACTTGCTCCCCAACTCCCCGCCGATGTTCACTCCTTCGGGTGGCCAGGCATGTGATGCACGACTGCCACCCATCGGCACTGGAAGGGTCTGGAGCCGTACCGGGGGGCTCGTGCGTTGACGGATCGTCACCCGGGCCCATGGGCAGACGAAAAACAAGAATGCGAGCACCGGTGCAGAAGATGCGGCCTGGGCGCAAGGGCAAGCAGACGGCTCCCGAAGGGGCCACGCCGGGCGCGACCACTCCTACAGAACGCTCGCCCGAGCATGCGGCGGGAGGAATCCCGACGCCCGGGAACGCGACGCCGGAGAACCCGGCGACAGGAATCCCCACGCCGGGCGACTCCGCGCCGGGCAACCCCACGCCGGGCGACCCCGCGCCCGAGAGCTCGGCGGGAGACCAGAACGCCCCCGCCGTGACGGCTCCTGACGGACCGAAGCCCGCGGAGAATCCCCCCGGCAAAGGCCCCTCGAAGCCCTCGGCACCGGTGAAGTCCGCCAACTCCAAGCCCACCGCGCGCGTACGCAACCGTCTGATCGTCGCCGTCGCCGTCGTGGCCGCCGCGATCGCCGGCGCCGGAGCGCCCGCCATAGTCGCCGCCTCCGGGCAGCTGAGCGACGCGCAGCGTCTGGTGACCCTCGCCGAGCGCACCCGGGACGCCGTGTCCCTCGGTCATTCGCTGGCCGACGAGCGCGACGAGGTCACCTCCTTCATCGCGGCGGGCCGCCCGCAGGGCCAGGGGCTCTCCGAGAGCCGCAGCGCCCGCGTCGACCGCCAGATCGACGAGCTGCGCACGGCCGACGCCCCGGCAAACCTGCGCAAGGACCTCGCCGACATCGGTGCCGTACGCAGAGCGGCGCTCACCGGCAAGAGCAGTGCTCTGGAAGCCCACACGGCGTACTCGGCCGTCATCACCGAACTGCACGGCCTCACCCGCGAACTCGCCGAGCAGACCCCGCCCCGCGCGGGCTCCGGCGGCTACGCCCTCGCCGACCTCGACCACGCCGTCGAACAGGCGGCAAGTGCCCGCGGCCTGCTCCTGGCGGCCCTCGCCGTGCCGCGCTCCACGGAGACGAGCACCGGCGTCGACCCCGTCACCGGCCTGCCCACCACGGTGGTCGACGAGTCGCCCGCCGCGGCGCGGGCCCGTGACGCCCTCACCGCCGCGGGCCAGCAGGCGCACATCCGCGGCCAGGCCGCCGTCGCCGACTTCCGGGACGCGGCCACGGACGGCTCCCGTGCCACGTACGACTCGACGGTCACGGGCAGCGAGGTGACGACGGCGGAGAAGTACCTCTCGCGCCTCACCGACCAGCCCACGCTCTCCACCGCCGAGCGCGGCTACGACCGCAAGAAGATCGACACCGCGCTCTCCGCCCGCATCGAGATGATGCGCGGCGCCGAGTCCGCGCTCACCGTGCAGCGCGCCAAGGACCTCGCCGAGCTGCGCGACGACGACGTCACGGCCCTGGAGATCCGCGTGGCGCTCATCGGCGTCACGCTGCTCGTGGCGGTCGGCGTCTCCATGGCGATGGCCCGCAGCCTGACCCGCCCGCTCGCCGTCCTGCGCATCGGCTCGGCCCGCCTCGCCACCGAGCCCGCGCCGCAGGAGCCGATCCGCTTCACCGGCCGCGACGACGAGTTCGCCCAGGTCGTACGGTCCGTCAACGCGCTGCACGAGCACGCGGCCGCCCTCACCGAGCGCCTGACCACGCTCGAAGCCGACCGCAAGCACCTCATCGGCAAGCGCAAGGACATGGCCGACGAGCGCGAGAAGCTGCGCGCCGAACTCGCCGAGGCGGCCGCCCACCTGGAGCGGGTGCGCCAGTCCATCCACGGCACGTTCGTGAACCTCGCCCTGCGCACCCTCGGCCTGGTGGAGCGCCAGCTCGCCGTCATCGAGAACCTGGAGGAGCGCGAGCAGGACCCCGACCGCCTCGCCACGCTCTTCAAGCTCGACCACTTCGCCACGGTCATGCGCCGCCACAGCGAGAACCTCCTGGTCCTCGCCGGTGCCGAGCACGGCCACCAGCACCCCGGCCCGGTCCCGCTGGTCGACGTCGTACGCGCCGCCGTCAGCGAGATCGAGCGGTACGAGCGGGTGCGCATCGCCACGCTGCCGCCGCACGCGCACGTCGCGGGCTTCGCCGCGGACGACATCAGCCACCTGGTCGCCGAGCTCCTGGAGAACGCGACCTCGTTCTCGCCGCCGGACGCCTCCGTCGAGGTCTCCGGCTGGCTCCTGGAGAGCGGCGAGGTCATGCTCTCCGTGCAGGACGAGGGCATAGGTGTCACACCGGACCGCATGGAGGAGCTCAACTCCCGCCTGGCGGACTTCCGTCCGGACGACGCGTACGACCAGGAGAGCGGGGACGGGCTCGGGCTCGGCCTCTACGTGGTGGCCCGGCTCGCCGCGCGGCACGGGGCGCGGGTGCGGCTGCGCGAGCAGAAGCAGGGGGGCATCGCGGCCGTCGTGGTCCTGCCGAAGTCGATCCTGGCTGCCGCGCCCGCGGTGGGGACGCCGCCGGTGGGTGTGCCGGTCGCCGGAGCGGCGCCCGCGGTGCATCTGCCGGGCTCCGAGGCCGAGGCGAACTCCAACGTGCTGCCGGGGCGCGCGTCGGGCTCGGTTGCCGTGACGGCCGGCGAGGATCCGCTGATCGCGGCCGCGGAGCACGCGGTACGGGAAGCCGACGCGGAGCCTGATCCTGAGCCGGAGCCTGAGCCCGAGGCTTCGCCCGAAACGACCATGGAGCTGTCCCTTCCGGCGGCCCCCGGGGAACCGGCGACTGCGGCGGAGCAGGCGGAAGAGCCCGCCCCGCAACAGGACGAGCCTGTCGTGCAGCAGGACGAGCCCGCCCCGCAGGTCGCGCAGCAGCAAGAAGAGCCCGCGCCCGCCCCCAAGTGGGAGCGCGTGACCGACAAGGGCCTTCCCAAGCGCACGCCCAAGATCACCGCGCCCGAGCCCACCGTGCCCAAGGCGCGCGGCGGCTCCGTCGACGCCGAAGCGCTGCGCAAGCGCCTGGGCGGCTTCCACCAGGGAGCCATCAGCGGCCGCCGCGACGTGGAAGCCGAGCTGAACGAACGCGACGAAGAAAAAGCGGAGACCGCAGAATCCGCAGAGACCGCAGGGACCGAAAACAACATGGGGGACACAGTCGAGGAGGCAAGTAGTTGACTGCGCCCATGCGCTCACCCGGTTCTTCCGGCGGAAGCAGTACTTCCACCGCCAATGAGAGAACCGCCGGTTTCGGGCTGAGCAGCGAAGCCCGCAACCTGCACTGGCTGCTCACGAACCTCGTCGAGGAGGTGCCGGGCCTGCTGTCGGTCGCGGTGGTCTCCTCCGACGGACTGCTCCTGCTCTCCTCCGACCCCGCACGCAACAACGAACAGGCGGTCGACAACAGTTCGGGCCCCAGGGGATCGAGCGCGGACCTCGCCACCATCGTGTCCGGCCTCGGCTCCCTGTGCATCGGCGCCGGCAAGCTGATGGACGCGGGAGCGGTCAAGCAGACCGTCGTCGCCATGGAGGAGGGCAGCCTCTTCGTGATGTCGATCAGCGACGGTTCGCTGCTCGGCGTGCACGCCACCCCGGACTGCGACATGAGCGTCGTCGCGTACCACATGGCGCTCTTCGTCGGCCGCGCCGGGCATGTCCTCACCCCCGAACTCCGCAGTGAGCTGCGCCAGTCGATGGAGAGCGTCCGATGAGCAGTAAGCCCGGCAAGCTGCCCCAGCGGGGCGGCGACCGCAAACCCGCCCGAGTACGCCCGTACTCGCTCACCGGCGGGCGCACCCGCTTCGGTCACGTCCTGCTCGTCGAGACGTTCGTGGCCGCCCTCGAAGCTCCCGAGGAGCGCCGCGAACTGCCGCAGGGCAATGCCATCGCCCGCGTCATGCCGGAGATGCGGGCCATCGTCGAGATCTGCCGCCGTATGCGTACGGTCGCGGAGATCGCCGCGCTTTTGAAGATGCCGCTCGGCGTGGTCCGCGTACTGCTCAGCGACCTCGCAGACCAGGGAAAGATCCGCGTGTACGGAACGGGCCACGGCCCGGGTCAGCCGGACCGCGCGCTGCTGGAAAGGGTGCTCAGTGGCCTCCGCCGTCTCTGACCTGCGTCACCCGGGCCCCGACCCGGACGAGAACCTCCAAGCCTGGCAGACGGACCGCACCCGGGCCCCGATCGCGACGAAGATCGTGGTCGCGGGCGGGTTCGGCGTCGGCAAGACGACCCTGGTCACCGCCGTCTCCGAGATCACGCCCCTCCAGACGGAGGCGCTGATGACGCAGGCGAGCGAGGACACGGACGACCTCACGTCGACCCCGGACAAGACCACGACCACGGTCGCCATGGACTTCGGCCGGATCACGCTCGACGACGACCTGGTGCTCTACCTCTTCGGTACGCCGGGGCAGCAGCGCTTCTGGTTCATGTGGGACGACCTGGTGCGCGGCGCGATCGGCGCCGTCGTCCTCGCCGACACCCGCAGGCTTCCCGACTGCTTCCCCGCGCTCGACTACTTCGAGAGCTGCGGCCTTCCGTACATCGTGGCCGTCAACCACTTCGACGGCACCGAGGAGTTCGAGCCCGCGGACGTCCGTGAGGCACTGACGATCCCGCCGCACATACCGGTGCTGATCATGGACGCGCGGCAGCGGATCTCGGTGATCGAGTCGCTGCTCTCGCTGGTGGGCCACGCCCTCGCGGCGACCCCCGAATAGCCTTTCCCCGTTTTTTTCAGTACGTCGGTACGTAGGAGAGTCCGCATGCGGAAGATACTCGTCGTCGGAGCCGGTCAGGCCGGTCTCCAGATAGCTCTCGGACTCCAGTCCCAGGGTTACGAGGTCACCCTGATGTCCAACCGCACGGCGGACGAGGTCAGGTCCGGCCGTGTGATGTCCACGCAGTGCATGTTCCACACCGCGTTGCAGCACGAGCGCGACCTCCAGCTGAACTTCTGGGAGTCGCAGGCCCCGAAGATCGAGGGCCTGGGCGTCTCGGTCGCCGGACCCGACTCCTCCCGCGTCATCGACTGGGTCGGCAAGCTGGACGGGTTCGCCCAGTCCGTCGACCAGCGCGTGAAGATGGCGGGCTGGATGGAGACGTTCGCGCAGCGGGGCGGCCAGCTGGTCATCCACGGCGCGGCGGTCTCGGACCTCGACTACTTCTCCCGCACGTACGACCTGGTGCTCGTCGCCGCGGGCAAGGGCGAGCTCGTCTCGATGTTCGAGCGGGACGCCTCGCGCTCCCCCTACGACGCGCCGCAGCGTGCGCTCGCCGTCGCGTACGTCCACGGGATGGGCGTGCGGCCCGAGCACCCCGAGTTCGACGCGGTGCGGTGCAACCTGGTGCCGGGGGTGGGCGAGCTCTTCGTCATGCCGACGCTGACGACGTCCGGGCGTGCGGACATCCTCTTCTGGGAGGGTGTGCCCGGCGGTCCGCTCGACGCCTTCAAGGGGGTCAAGGACCCCTCGGAGCACCTGGCGCTGACGCTGGAGCTCATGGAGAAGTTCACGCCGTGGGAGTACGCGCGGGCGACGAAGGTCGAGCTGACGGACGCGGGCGGCACGCTGGCCGGGCGTTACGCCCCGACCGTGCGCAATCCGATCGGGCGGCTGCCGGGCGGCGGCGCCGTCCTCGGCGTCGCGGACGTGGTCGTCGCGAACGACCCGATCACCGGACAGGGCTCCAACTCGGCGTCCAAGTGCGCCGCCGCGTACCTCTCCTCGATCGTCTCGCACGGCGACAAGCCGTTCGACGAGGAGTGGATGCAGGCCACGTTCGACCGGTACTGGGAGACGGCGCAGCACGTCACCAAGTGGACGAACGCGATGCTGTCGCCGCCGCCGGAGCACGTCCTCAACCTGATCGGCGCGGCGGGCCAGCTCCAGCCGGCCGCGGACCGCTTCGCCAACGGCTTCAACGACCCGTCGGACTTCGAGAACTTCTTCTACGAGCCCGAGAAGACGGGCGCGTACCTGACGGGGCTTGCGGGCTAGTACGTACCCGCGGGGTGGGGCGGACCCCGCGCCGCCCGACGCCGGTTGCCCCTACGCCCGCGGAGCCTTCGCGCGGTCGAAGCCGGTGTCCTCGCCCTTGCGCGCGCCGCGCGGAAGCTTCGGGGGGACGTAGTTCTTCATCGGCTTGGCCGAGGGGTCCGGGCGTACCGCGCCGAGCAGGGGGTTCGAGGCGATGGGGGAGACCTTCACCCTGGTGCCGGGACGCGGGGCCTGGATGACCATGCCGTCGCCCAGGTACATCGCCACGTGCGTGGCCTTGGGGAAGTAGACGATCAGGTCGCCCGGCCGCAGCTTCCGCAGCGAGACCCGCCGCAGCTGCGCCCACTGCTCCTGCGACGTACGCGGGATCTCCTTGCCCGCCTTCGCCCACGCCTTCGACGTCAGCCCCGAGCAGTCGAAGGACTTGGGCCCCTCCGCGCCCCACTTGTACGGCTTCCCGATCTGCTTCACGGCGTAGTCGAGGGCCGAATCGCCCTTCCGCGACGGCGGCCGGACCGCTGCGGCTCCCGGCGACCCCGCGGCCCCCGCCGACCCCGAAGCTCCGGCCGTCCCGCTCAGCGAGCCCGAGTCGAGGAACTTCCGCTGCGCTGCGGCCATCCCCTCCTCCTCGGCCCGCGCGAGCTCCGCCAGCTGATCCGTGCTCAGCGAGGCGAGCAGTTCCTCGACCTCCTTCAGCTGCCCCTTGACCGAGTCCCGCGCCTCCTTCTGCTCGGCGGCGAGGGCGACCTGGGTCTCCAGGGCGCTCTTGGCGTCGGCGGCGAGCGTGGCCGCCGTCTGCTCGCCGACGACGACGCGGTCCAGCGTCGCGGCCCGCTCCGCCGCCACCCGGCCGATCACATGCCCCTGGTCGACGGCCTGCTGCGGATTGCGCGCGAGCAGCAGATGTACGTAAGGGGAGATGTTCGTGGTGCCTTGGTACTGCTGGCGCGCGAAGCGGCCCGCCGCGCCCTTGCTGTCGCGCACCGAGGTCTTGGCGCGGGCCAGGCCGCGGTTGAGGCGGGTGACCTCGGCGCGCTGTTCCTTCAGCTTCTGTGCGGTCGCGTTGTACGTCTCCGTGGACTCCTCGGCCTTCCGGTACAGCTCCTGAAGGTCCGTCAGGAGTTCGGCGACCGGACGCTCGGTGGCGTCGTCGGGCTCCGGGACGGCGTAGGCCGGAGAAGCCGTCGCAAGCAGCGCGCCGACCGCCGCTCCCGTACCGACCCACCGCAGCAGCCTGCCTGACATGCCATCACCTCCGGTGCGCGGCGGCACGTCCGCCCCGCACCGCGAGCATCAGCCGCCTCGGCGCGGCCCGCCTCCGGAAGGTGCGCGGGTTGGCGCAATGCGATCACTCGTCCAGGGCCCCACGGCGTGCCGCTCTTGCCCGGCGGCGCGCGGCCACCCGGAAAGGACTCAGCCCGCCCCGCCGCCCGGCTTCGACCACGGCCACTTCAGGCCGGGCCCCGCCTTGTCGCCCTCGGGGTCGTACTCGTACTTCCAGCCCTGGTGCAGCCCGAGCCGCTTGCCCGCGGCCTTGGCCACCCTGCGGTACACGAGCACCGTCGCGGGGCCGCCCGCCTCGTCCGGCACCGGGACCCGGTACACCTTCGGGGGGTGGCCGGTCGGGCCGAGGAGGATGGGCAGGACGCGGCCGTCCAGGGGGCCACCCACGAAGGGGGTGTCTTCGCTCTTCACCCGGCCAGTGTCACAGCAGGCGGCTGCCGCGCGTCACAGCAGGTGCGCCGCGTCGCTCACCACGGGAAGGACCCGCCGGGCCAGCGAGCCCGCGGGCCCGTCCGACGTCTCCAGGGACAGCGCCACCCGTACCGCCTCCGCGGTCTGCGGGTCGCGGCCGGCGGAGGCCACGAGGACCGCCATGAACTGCTCGACCAGCCAGTCCCGCAGCTCGTCGAGCGGCGGCTGCTTCTCCTCGTCGAGCCAGATCAGGGAGGCCGCCTCGACGGAGGTGATCCACATCCGCACCGTCATCCGCAGCCGCGGGCCCGTGGCGCCCGCGACCTCCAGGTGGGCCAGGATGTGGTCGGCCGCCGTCCTGCGCACCTCGTCCACGATGGCGGTCGTCCGCGAGGTCTCCACGACGCTGCCGCCCTGGAGGAGCGCGCTGAACCCCGCGTCGTGCTGGTCGACGAAGGCGAGATAGCGGTCGAGGGCGTTGGCAAGGCGCTGGGTGAGCGGCCCCTCGGGAGGCTCGGCGAAGCACTGCTCCAGCTCGTCGGCGGCGGAGCGCAGTGCGGCCTCGTACAACTGCTGCTTGCCGCCCGGGAAGTAGCGGTAGACGAGCGGCCGGGAGACTCCGGCCGCCTCCGCCACGTCGTCGAGGGAGACCTCGTCGGGTGCGCGCACCGCGAAAAGGGACAGGGCAGCCTCCTTGAGCTGCCGCTGCCGCTCTTCGACACTGAGGCGCCGGTACGCGCGGGTGGGAGCAGGCGAGGTCATGCCTCGAAGCGTATCGGGCCTTTCGAACAAGCGCCCCGGAACCCTACGTACCCTCTTCGCTACGCCAGAAGTCCCGAGCTCCTCCACAGCCGCCGCCCCGCACCCCGCAACACCCCGATGTCGTCCAGGAAGTCCGTGAGGCGCTTGGCTCCCGTCTGCATGACTTCGCGGCGGTGCGGACTCGCCTTGACCTGGGCCATGGCCTGGCGCTTGTCGAGGCCCACGTTCGTGTACACGTCGGGGTTGATGAAGGCGATCGAGAAGACGCGGGCGAACTCGCCCGAGGTGAGGCGGGTGAACTCCTGGGACCAGCGCGGCGCGGTCACCATCTGGCGGCGCAGCTCCTCACGGGCGTACCGCACATGGCGCGCCTCCTCCACGACGTGGATCCGCGTGACGCCGCGCACCAGGGTCTGGACGCGCTCGTCGGGGAACGTGAGGCGCTGCATCCAGTCGAGGATCTCCTCGCCGAGCAGCGTCGCCGTGAACGAACCGGGTGTCGTCGAGATGGTCTTGAAGAGCCGCCCGAGGTTCCGGTGCACGGCGCTGACCGGGTAGTACGGCGTGTCCCCGCGCGTGATCAGGCGCGCGAACATCTTCGAGTGCCGGCACTCGTCCTCGATCTCGGTCAGGGCGTACCGCACGTGCGCGCTCGTGGCGGGCTTGTCGTAGATGTGCCGTACGAGCAGCTGCATCAGGATCAGTTCGAACCAGATGCCGAGCGAGGCGAGCGCGGCGGCCTCGTGCTGGGAGAGGGCTATGCGCTGGTCCTCGCTCATCCGCCGCCACATCGGCGTGCCGTAGAGGGAGACCAGTTCCGGGGGCCAGAACCATTTGCCCGGCTCGAAGGGCGCCTCCCAGTCCAGCTCCTTGTCGGGGTCGAAGGAGTGCTTGGCGGAGGAGTCGAGCAGCCGCTCGGCCACCTTCTCCCGGTCCTTGAGCGCTCCCAGCGCGTCCCGCAGCCCTTCGATCGCCGCGTCCTCCGTGGTGGTCGTCATGCCTCTGTCCCTGCCTCGTCGTCAGAGTTACCGGCGGTCACAAATTATGAGACTGCTTGTCAGTAAGGGCGTCAATCCCTTGCGCACGACTTGTTGACCGCGCATCTACGAACGTGTGAGCCTGCCAACTACCAACTGGTACAGGGAAGTCGAACCACCAACTGGTACGCGGCAGTCGAAAACAGCACGAGGCGAGTACGGAGAGCCCGAGGCCGATTCCTAGGAGCCGTCAGTGTCCACTCACGAGCTGTACACGCACGCCCCCGACGAGACCACCTGGCAGATACCGGCGACCGGCGCGGCCCGTTTCAGCTGGGAGTACGACGAAGGCCGCGACCGGCTGCTCGCCCTGTACCAGAAGGGCAAGGACAAGCAGTGGGACGGCGCCAAGCGCATCGCCTGGGATCTGGAGGTCGACCCGTACGACCCCCTGGGCACCCCCGACGAGTCCATGTCGCTCTACGGCACCCGGCACTGGGCGAAGATGACCGACCGCGACAAGGGCGAGCTGCGCAAGCACTACGCCTCCTGGCAGTTCAGCCAGTTCCTGCACGGCGAGCAGGGCGCGATGGTGTGCGCGGCCCGCATCGTGGAGTCGGTCCCCGACCTGGACGCGAAGTTCTACTCCGCGACCCAGACCATGGACGAGGCGCGGCACGCGGAGGTCTACGGCCGCTTCCTGCACGACAAGATCGGAATGCTCTACCCGATCAACGACAACCTCAAGTCGCTGCTCGGCGACACCCTGCGCGACTCCCGCTGGGACATGCCCTACCTCGGCATGCAGGTCCTCATCGAGGGCCTCGCGCTCGCCGCCTTCGGCATGATCCGCGACACGACCGACAAGCCGCTGCCCAAGCAGATCCTGGCCTACGTCATGCAGGACGAGGCCCGGCACGTGGCCTTCGGCCGCATGGCCCTGCGCGACTACTACAAGCAGCTCTCGGACGCGGAACTGCGCGAGCGCGAGGAATTCGTCATCGAGGGCTGCTATCTGATGCGCGACCGGCTGCGCGGCGTCGAGGTCCTGGAGAACTTCGGCATCCCGAAGGCCGAGGCCGAGGAGTGCAGCGAGAACTCCGAGTTCCTCGCCCTCTTCCGGCAGCTGCTCTTCAGCCGCATCGTGCCGTGCGTCAAGGACATCGGCCTGTGGGGCAAGCGGCTCCAGGAGGCGTACGTCGACATGGGCGTCTTCGAGATGGGCAACGCCAACCTCGACCAGCTGATGGCGCAGGACGAGGAGATCGCCGAGAAGCTGGACGCGGAGCGCTTCGCGGCCGAGGAGGGCGCACGGGTCGCGGAGGTCGAGGACATGATCGCCGCCGGTGAGGGGAGGTAGGGCCGGGTTCAGGAACCCGCGAGCACCGCCTCCATCACCGCCTTGGCCACCGGCGCCGCGCTGCCGCCGCCGCTGATGTCGCTCCGGTCCGCCGCCGCGTCCTCGACCACCACGGCCACCGCCACCGAGGGCTGTGCCTCGCCGGACTTCTGGGCCCAGGAGATGAACCAGGCGTAGGGCGTGCCGGAGTTGTCGATGCCGTGCTGTGCCGTGCCCGTCTTGCCGCCGACCGTCGCGCCGGGGATCGCCGCGTTGGTGCCGGTGCCCTCCTCGACCACGTCGGTCATCAGCTCCCGCAGCTGCATCGCCGTGGCCGGGTTCATCGCCCGGTGCAGGGAGCCGGTTCCGGTGTTGCGCACCACGTCGCCGTCGGCGGTCGTGGTCTCGTCCACCAGGTGCGGGGACTCGATCGAGCCGCCGTTGGCCACCGCCGCCGAGACCATCGCCATCTGGAGCGGCGTCGCCCTCGTGTCGTACTGGCCGATCGAGGAGAGCGCCAGCTGCGCGGAGTCCATGGACGTGTCGAAGTTGCTCGCCGCCACCGACGAGGGGATCTTCAGGCCGTCGTCGTTGAAGCCGAAGTTCTCCGCCGTGCCCAGCATGTCGCTCAGGCCGGTGTCCGCGCCCAGCTTGGCGAAGACCGTGTTGCAGGACCACTCGAAGGCATAGCGCAGGGGCGCGTTCTTGCACCCCTCGACCTCGTTCGTGAGCTGCGTGCTCGTGCCGGGCAGCGTGTACGGGGCCGGGGACTTGGTGGCGGCGTCCAGGTCCGTGACCGTGCCCGCGTCGAGGGCAGCGGCGGCCGTCACCACCTTGAACGTGGAACCGGGCGGATAGGTCTGGCGGATCGCCCGGTTCAGCATCGGTTTGTCGGCGCTCGCGTTCAGCGAGGCCCAGGACCGCGCCACCGGCGCACTGGTGCCGGAGAGCCGCTCGGGATCGTACGAAGGGGTGCTGACCAGGGCGAGGATCTTGCCCGTGGCCGGCTCGATCGCGGCGACCGCGCCCCTCTTGCCGCCGAGCCCCGCGTACGCGGCCTGCTGGGCGGCGGCCCTGATGGTGGTCCGCACCTGGCCGCCGGGGTTCTGGGTGCGGCTGACGTCGTTCCACAGGGGGAGCGGGGCGAGCATCGGATCGGTGCCGGAGAGAATGTCGTCCTCCGCGTTCTCCAGGAGGGCCGTGCCGTAGACCTGCGAGGCATAGCCGGTCACCGGGGCGTACAACGGACCGTTCTTGTACGTGCGTTCATAGCGCAGCTGCTCCCCGGTGTCCTTGGAGCCGGTGACCGGGCGGCCGTCGACCATGATGTCGCCGCGCGGCTGGCCGAAGCGGGTGATGGCCTGGCGGCGGTTGGCGGAGTTGTCGTCGAAGGTCCCGGACTGCACGACCTGGACGCGGGTCGCGTTCACGAGCAGGGCGATGAGCAGCAGCGCACAGAAGGCTGCGGCATGCCGGATGTACCTGGTCACGCGGCACCCCCCGCCGGGCCCGGTGGCCCCACCGGCTGGCTGCGCGCCGAGTCGCTGACCCGGATGAGCAGCGCCACGATGATCCAGTTCGTGACGACCGAGGAGCCGCCCTGGGCCAGGAACGGCATCGCCATGCCGGTCAGCGGGATGAGCCCGCTCACGCCGCCCGCGATCACGAACACCTGGAGGGCGACGATCGAGGCGAGCCCGACCGCGAGCAGCCGCCCGAAGGAGTCCCGCAGGGCGAGCCCCGCCCGGAAGCCGCGCTCCACGAGCAGCGCGTAGAGCAGGAAGATCGCCGCGAGTCCCGCGAGGCCGAGCTCCTCGCCCGCCGTCGCCAGGATGAAGTCGGACTTGGCGGCGAAGCCGATCAGGATGGAGTGCCCGAGGCCGAGCCCGGTCCCGAGCATCCCGCCGGCCGCGAACGCGAAGAGCGACTGCGCCAGTTGATTGGGGCCCTCGCCCGCGTCGATGGAGGCGAAGGGGTGCAGCCAGTCCTCGACCCGGCTGTGCACATGGGGTTCGAGCGACCCCACCGCGAACGCCCCGACCCCGGCGAGCACCAGGCCGACCGCGATCCAGCCGATGCGCCCTGTGGCGACGTACAGCAGGATCACGAAGAGCCCGAAGAAGAGCAGCGAGGTGCCGAGATCGCGCTCCAGGACGAGCACGCCGACGCTGAGCAGCCAGATCGCGACGATCGGCCCGAGCACGCGCCCGGTCGGCAGCTGGAGCTTCGTCAGCTTCCAGACCGTACGGCCGGTGTAGGCGAGGGCGCTGCGGTTGGCGGCGAGATAGCTGGCGAAGAAGATCGCGAGCAGGACCTTCGCGAACTCGCCGGGCTGGATGGAGAATCCGCCGATCCGGATCCAGATCCGGGCGCCGTTCACGGCCGGGAAGAAGATCGGCACGATCATCAGGACGAGCGCGGCGACGACGCAGATGTACGCGTACCGCTGGAGCACCCGGTGGTCGCGCAGGAAGAGCACGACGCCGATGAACAGCGCCACGCCGACGGTGGACCAGACGAGTTGCGTGGGCGCCGCCTCGTCGCCGGGGGTCTCCAGGTCGAGCCGGTAGATCAGGACCAGACCGAGGCCGTTGAGGAGCACGGCGATCGGCAGGAGCAGCGGATCGGCGTACGGCGCGCGGAAGCGGACCGCGAGATGCGCGAGGAGCGCGAGCACGCCGAGCCCGGCGCCGTAACCGGCGGCGCCGGGCGGGACGGTGCCGTTCCTGGCGAGACCGACGTCGCAGTAGCCGTACACCGAAAGCAGGACGGCCACGACGATCAGGGCGACTTCGGTGCCACGGCGCCGGGGTACACGGACAGCGGGTACGGAAGGAGGCGCCGCTGCTGTTCCGGTCATGCTCCGGAACGTAGCAAGCGATAGCCCCTGATGTCCGCTTATGTCACGGTGTGCTGGTGAGGCGTCCGTGCCGGTGACGCGTCAGCACCAGCGGGGCGCGGGCCCGATGTTGGAGATGTAGTGCGCGGCACCCCACGCCCAGGTGCCGTTGGTAAGCAGGTACCAGCGGTTGTTGCCGCTCACGTTGCTGCCGGTCGTCTTGCAGTAGATGGAGACGATCCTGCCGTGCGGCACACTGCGGACCACGCGGCTGCCGCGGGTGGGGGCGGTGCGCAGAAGCAGTCCGCCCTTGGCGGTGACGCGGCCCTTGTAGATGCGCGGGTTGTTGTTGGCGTCGTCGGCGGCGGCGGCCGAGGGGCTGGTGAGGGTGAGGGCGGCGAGCGCGCCGCCGGCGACGAGTATGCCGAGCCGGGTGCTGGTCGCGGTGGGCCGAAGGGACATGAGGGCCTCCTCTGGGGAAGGGCGGATGCGATGCGGCTCCCGGCCCCGGAATGCGGGTCATAAGCCGCAATTCGCACACTAAAATCGGGACGCTGAGCGCGCAAAAGGTCACGCGGCGTCAGACCGCCCCTCAGGCCGCCCCGTCGGAGCCCCTGCCGCCGTTCCCTGCCGTCTCCTCGTACGGCAGCGTCAGCGTGGCCACCGCTCCGCCGTCCGGTGCGTTCGTGAACGTGAGCCGTGCGCCCAGGACCGCCGTCTGGCCCAGCGCGATCGTCAGACCGAGCCCGTGACCCCGCGAAGTCCCCTCCGTGCGGAACCGCTGCGGCCCGTGTTCCACCAGGTAGTCCGGGTATCCGTCGCCGTGGTCGCGCACCGAGACCACGGGTCCGTCGACGGTGAGGACGATGGGCAGCCGCCCGTGCTTGTCCGCGTTGGCGATGAGATTCCCGAGCACCCGCTCCAGGCGCCGCCGGTCGGTGTGGACGCAGGCGTCGCGTACGACGACCAGCTCGGCACCGACTCCCGAACCCCGCGCCGCACGCTCGGCCAGTGGGGCGAGATGGTGGTCGTCCAGGTCCACGTGCTCGCTCTTCGCGTCGAGCCGGGAGATCTCCAGAAGGTCCTCGGTGAGGGTGCGCAGGGCCGCGACCCGGTCGCGCACCAGCTCGGTGGGGCGGCCCGGCGGCAGCAGTTCGGCCGCCGCGTGCAGACCGGTCAGCGGTGTGCGCAGCTCGTGCGCCACGTCCGCGGTGAACCGCTGCTCGCTCTGGAGCTTGCCCTGGAGCGAGGACGCCATCGTGTCGAGGGCGCCGGAGACCGCCGCCACCTCGTCCTGGCTGCGGGACGGCTCGCGGGTGCGCGGATCGTTCACGCGGGCGTCGAGGTCGCCCGCGCTGATCCGGCGCGCCACCCGCGCCGTCTGGTGCAGGCGCCGCGTCACGCGCGTCACGGCGAACGCCCCGACCAGGAGCGTCGCCCCGATGGCCAGGACGGACGAGCCGAGGATGGCCCGGTCGAGTCCGTCGATGGTGCGGGCGCCCTGCGAGTAGTCCACCTGGACGGCGATGGCGTGCCGGTCCGTGGTGGGCCCCGCGGCCCACATCGTCGGCCGGGAGTCCCGGGTGTCGACCATCGTGCCGCGCTCCCCGCCCACCGCGAGGTCCCGCAGCCGCCCGGGAAGCCCCGCGGGGTCGATCCCCGCGCCGGGCCCGAGGTCGTCGCCCGCCTCGTACGCCTCGGTGGCGTCGTCGAGCCGGGTGAGGGCGTGCTCGCGGGCCTGGCCCACGGTCTGGTTGGTCACCGAGACATGGACGAGGGCGCCGAGCAGCGCGGCGAGCGCGCAGCACATGACGGTGATGAAGACGGCGGCCTTCCAGGTCAGCGTCGCCGTCCAGGCGGGCAGCCGCGGCCCGCGCGGCATCCGGTGGCTCACCGGCTCGCGTCGGGGGAGGGGGCCGGACGGACGCTGCCCGCGGGCTCGGGCTTGCGGGAGGGCTTGCGCGACGGTTTGCCCGACGGCGCGTTCACGGAACGCACGATCTCGTCGGTCGTCGGCAGCATGGTCTTCTGGTGGGAGTCCCAGGACCAGACGGTGCGGTACTCGTACCCGTCCATGCCGGAGACGGCGCGGACGATCACCTCGTGCCCGGCGAGCTCGACGCCGAGCACCGCGTCCCCCATCTCCATGATCTGCGTGAGCTTCTTCTTCTCCATGGCGTAGGCGCGGATGTCGAGGTTCTCGGCGTGCCCCTTCGCCAGCCGGATCCCGACGATCAGGTCGTCCTCGCCGTCGCCGGTGAGATCGCGGTAGTAGGCGTTGAGCACGGGGCACTCGTCGTCGCCGGTGCGGCCGGTGTCGCACCGGTCCAGCTGGCGGGCGGTCTCCTTGTAGACGGCGTCGGACCGGCCGTACATCCCCGGGTTCTCGTCGAAGTCGGCCTTGGCGACGGCGACGGGATTCACCTTGCGCAGATCACCGTCCGGCACACTCACGCCCTTGACCGGCAGGCTCTCTATCGTTCCGTAGTCCTCGGCGGGCGCGGACGGGGGCGGCAGCTTCGGCCACAGGCGGGTGGGCGCCTCGGCGGTGGGTGTCGTGCCCGCGCCGCGCAGGTCGCCCGGGTCGCCGCAGCCGCCGGCCAGCAGGGCTGCGGACAGGACGAGGCCCGCTGCGAGCACGGGACGGCTGCGGTGCACTGCACTCCTGCCTGCCGGGGGAGCGGCCACGGGGGGCGGCTCGGCTGCGGCGCTTGGTTCGGTTGCGCCGCTGCGGGTGGTGCTTGTCCGGCTTACGGCGCGAGGTCTGCGTAGAGAATGATGTTGTCGGTGCGGTGACCGTCCTTGATCGGCCCGCCACAGGTCAGCAGGCGCAGCTCGGGGCGGTCGGTCGCCCCGTACACCTTATGGGTGGGGAAGTTCTTTTTGTCGACCTGCTGGATCTCGCGCACCTTGAACGTGGCGGTGCTCCCGTCCGCTCGCGGCACCTCGATCTCGTCCCCCATTCTCACCTCCGCCACGTTCTTCATCAGCGCGGGCCCCTCGGCGGTGTCGTAGTGCGCGACCAGAACGGCCGCTCCCTTCTCGCCCGGCGTGACGCCTCCGGTCCACCAGCCCGGCTCGTCCGCCTTGTCCGCGGGCGGCACGTCCAGGGCGCCGTCCGCGCCCACGCCGAGGTCGAGCATCGACGTGGCGTCGACACCGGCCGCCGGTATCCGCAGGCCGGTCGGGCGGGACTTCTCCAGCGGGGCGTGGGGCCTTGCGGCCGGGGCGGCGGAGGCGTGGTCGACCCTGATGTCGGGCGCGGGGTCGCCGGAGCCCTGGCCGCAGGCGATCAGGCCGACGCCGAGGGCGGCGGTGAGGGTGGCGGCGGCCGCCATGCGGGCGGGGCGGCGGCGCTTGGCGGGGGCTTCTTCGGTGGGGGTGCTCACGAGGGCTCCTGGAGGGGGAGATGAAGGCACCTCTGACACTAGATGTCCGTGATTGCGGCAATTCATCGGCTATGTAACAGCGGGCCATAACTGCGGAGACGGCGCCGTCACGGATGGCTCGCGGATGCGGACGGGGACGGTCGGGGACGGCCGGGGATGGCTCAACTTCTCTCCGCGGCGCCCGGGTTCTTGCCCCGGGCATGTCC
>NZ_JBNNJZ010000024.1:38484-39374 GCF_050270335.1 Streptomyces sp. NPDC059900 | reverse complement strand
GAGTCGTCGGCGTACATGCCGGGGGTGTAGGTGAGCCCGGAGGACATGCCGACGGCGCCCTGCTCCATCCCCTCGGCGACGAGCTGCTTCATGCGCTCGACCTCGGCGTGGGTGGCCGGGCGGTCGTCCCAGCCGACCGCGTACATCCGGACTGTGCCCTGCGGGATGAGGTAGGCCGCGTTCACCGCGATGCCCTGCCGGTCCAGGCGGTCCAGGTACTCGCCGACCGTGCGCCAGTCGAAGTCGATGTCGCTGCCGTCGCCGTTCCAGCCGGTGATGGCCTGGCGGACCTGGGCGAGGGTGCGGTCGTCGACGGGGGCGTAGCTCAGCCCGTCCTGGCCGATGACCTCCAGGGTCACGCCCTGGGCGGCCTTCGCGCTGTGGTCCGGGTCGCGCAGGAGGGCGAGGTCGCTGTGGGCGTGCATGTCGATGAAGCCGGGCGCGAGGGACAGGCCGTGGGCCTCGACCGTGCGGGTTCCGGTGGGGCGGGGGCCCGCGTCCCCCTCGCGGTGGATCGTGGTGATCCTGCCCTCGTGTACGCCGACGTCGGCTCGGTAGGAGGCACCTCCGGTGCCGTCGATGACGCGTGCGTCCCGGATCACCAGGTCCATGGCGGGTGCCTCTCTCTTGCGTGGGCGCAGATTGTGTGTGGTGCACCCGGCCTCCGGCCGGGGTGTGGCTCCCACCCGCACCACCCGTGCGGGTCTCGTCGCCGGGTGCGGGTGGCCCTGGTGGGGGCGGGCCGCCGTCGGCGACTGACGCAGGGCGGGCGAGCGGTCCCGCCCCGGCCGGGGATTCGGGGCAATCGGGTGTCTGGCCCCGCAGGTCACCGCGGGGTGAACGGGTGGGTGGGTGGGAGAGATCCGCCGCGGAGCGGTGGTTCTGTTTGT
>NZ_JBNNJZ010000024.1:0-38475 GCF_050270335.1 Streptomyces sp. NPDC059900 | reverse complement strand
GGGCGGGCGGCGGCTGGCGCGCGGGGGCTGGGGGGGGGGGGGGGGGCGGCGGGGGGGGGGGGGGGGGGGGGGGGGGCGGCCCCCCCCCCCCCCCCGAGATCCGCCGCGGAGCGGTGGTTCTGTTTGTTCGTCCGCCCGGGGCCGCCGGGGGATGAGGCCCCGCCCGCCCGAGACCCAGGGGTCAGAAATAGGTGCGGATGTAGTCCGTGACCGTTCCGTCCGCCTCGACCAGCGGGATCAGCTGCCACTTGTCGAAGGACGTGCAGGGGTGCGAGAGCCCCAGGCCCACCCAGTCGCCCACGGCGAGATCCGCCTCCGGCGTCGTACGGACCCACGCGTGCTGGTCGGAGAGGCCCGTCACCGTGACGCCCGTCGCGGGCCGGTCGACGCCGTCCCGGTGCACGACCTGCGCCTCGGGCAGGTCGATGTCGTACGCCGCGTCCCGCTTGCCCGCGTTGGTGAACGCCTGCTCCGACGTCGGCCGGGAGACCACCTGCGTCCAGAGCCGGAACGCGGGGTGCAGCGCGCCCTCGTCCGGGACGCGGTTGAACGGCGTCAGGTGGCGGTAGTGACCGTCGTCGTGCGAGACGTACGCCCCGGAGCGGAGCAGCTTGAGGACGGGAAGGGAGAGTGCGGGGAGCTCCGCGAAGACGTTCGCCACCGCGTCGAACCACGCGCTGCCGCCCGCGCTGACCACGACCTCGTCCAGGTCGGCGAACCGGTTCGCCTTGTCGAACTCCACGAGCAGGGTGGTCAGCCGGCGCAGCCACGCCTCCACCCGCTCGGACGTCGCGTCCGGCACCTCGCCCTCGTACCCGGCGACGCCCACGAGCCGCAGCGTGTCCGCCGCCGCGACCGCGTTGGCGATCTCCACGCACTCGGCCTCGGTCCGCACACCGGTCCGCGCGCCGTCGCCCGCGCCGAGCTCCACCACGACGTCGACGGGACGCGTCGCGCCCGCCGCGCGCAGAGCGGCGTCCATCAGGGCGACACCGGCTTCGGAGTCGACGTAGCAGATGAAGCGGAAGGAGGGGTCCGCGTCCAGCTCGGAGGCGATCCAGCGCAGCGCCGCCGCGTCCACCAGCTCGTTGGCGAGGAAGATCCGCTCCACACCGAAGGCGCGGGCCACCCGTACCTGGTGCGGCACGGCGAGCGTGATGCCCCACGCGCCGTGCTCGATCTGCCGCGCGAAGAGCTGCGGCGCCATGGACGTCTTGCCGTGCGGGGCGAAGGCGAGGCCGTGCCGCTCGGAGTACGTCTCCATCAGCGCGAGGTTGTGCTCGAGGCGCTCGGCGGAGAGGGCGAGGACGGGGGTGGTGAAACCGTCCGTGAAGAGGTTCCGGCGCTGGGCCGCCAGCTCGCCGACCGTCAGGCCGTCCGCGTCCGGCGGAAGACCCTTGAAGCGGTGGTCGACCCTCTCCTGCGCGAGCCGGTCGAGCTCCTGTGCCTGACGTGCTGCGGCGGAGCGGTCGGCTGCGTTGCCGGCGGCCATGGCGCCTCCTCGAAAAGGTGCATTGCATAATGTGCAACGGTCATTGCGTATGTCGCTTACTGCTGTCTAACATCCGAGCCAACGCCGGGTCAACGGATCCGGGCAGTCGGTTCGGGCAGTCAGTCCGGGCAGTCGGTTGAGGGGCAGGAAGATCGTGACGGCAGAGGCCGCGCAGACCGCGAAGGCAGCAGTGGACGAAGACGTGGACGTCGTCGCGCTCGGCGAGTCCATGGTCACGTTCCTGCCCTCCCGCGCGGGCCGCCTCGCCGACGTACCCTCCTTCGATCGCGGAATCGGCGGCGCCGAATCGAACGTCGCCTGTGCGCTCGCCGCGGCCGGGCACCGCACCCGCTGGGTCAGCCGCGTCGGCGCGGACGGCTTCGGGGACCACCTCGTCGAGGCGATCGCCCGCTACGGAGTGGACACGCGGGCCGTGCGGCGCGACCCGCAGCGCCCCACCGGCATCTACTTCCGCACCGCCGACGACCGCGACACCGACGCCCACGAGGTCCTCTACTACCGCGCCGGATCAGCCGCGTCGGCGATGTCCCCCGACCCGGAGAGCGTCGACCACACGGCGCTCGCCGCCGGCCGCATCCTGCACCTGTCCGGCATCACCGCCGCCCTCTCCGCGGACTGCCTCGCCCTCCTGCGCGAACTGACCGCACCCCGCGCCGGCCGCCCCCTGGTCTCGTTCGACGTCAATTACCGCCCCGGCCTGTGGAGCGGAGAAGCGGACCAAGCGAACGCAGGACCCCGCGTCCTGCTCGACCTGGCCCGCGGCGCCGACCTCGTCTTCGTCGGCGAGGACGAGGCCGCCGACGCCTGGGGCATCACCGGCGGCCCCGACGCCATCCGTGCCGCGCTCCCCGAGCCCGCGACCCTGGTCGTCAAGCAGGGCAGCGAGGGCGCCACCGTCTACACCGAGGACGAGCCCGCCGTCTTCCGGGCCGCGCTCAAGGTCGACGTCGTCGCCCCCGTCGGCGCCGGGGACGCCTTCGCCGCCGGGTTCCTCTCCGCCACCTTGCGCGAACTCCCCGCCGACCAGCGCCTGCGCCACGGACACCTGATGGCGGCCGCCGCGCTCACCGTCCCCGGCGACCTCGCCACGCCTCCCGTACGGGGGGACGCCGACCGTCTCGCCGCCCTGGACGCCGAAGCCTGGGGCACACTTCGTCTCGGCCCCGGCTGGACCGACGGCGTCCCCGAAGACGGCGCCCTCACGAAGGACGTCCCCGTGAACACTGAGGCCAAGGAGGAGGCACGTACATGAGCCAGACCGTCGATCGCGCCCTGTCCATCCTGCCGCTGCTCGCCGAAGGCCCCGCCGACCTCGGCAAGGTCGCCGAGCGCCTCGAAGTGCACAAGTCCACGGCCCTGCGGCTGCTGCGCACGCTCCACGAACATGGCCTGGTCTACCGCCAGTCCGACCAGCGCTACCGCCTCGGCGCCCGCCTCTTCGCGCTCGCCCAGGAAGCCGTCGAGAACCTCGACGTGCGCGAGATCGCGCACCCCCACCTCCTCGCGCTCAACGAGAAGTGCGGCCACACGGTCCACCTCGCGGTCTACGAGGAGCAGGAAGTCCTCTACATCGACAAGGTCGAGAGCCGCTATCCGGTGCGGATGTACTCGCGCATCGGGAAGCCGGTGGCGATCACGGTCGCCGCCGTCGCCAAGCTGCTGATCTCGGACTTTCCCGAGGCCGAGCGCCGCGCCATCGCGGAGAAGCTCGACTACCCCACGTACACGTCCCGTTCGACGCCCAACGCCGCCGCGTTCCTCAAGGAACTGGCGGCCGTGCGCGAACAGGGCTGGGCCACCGACCTCGGTGGCCACGAGGAGTCCATCAACTGCATCGGGGCCCCCATCCGCGGTGCGGACGGCCGGGTCGTCGCCGCCATGTCGGTCTCAGCACCGAATGTCGTCGTCACCGCCGACGAACTCCTCACGCTGCTCCCGCTGGTGCGCCGTACGGCGGACGCCATCAGCCGGGAGTACTCCGGCAAGTCACCCCTCAAGGAAGCCTGAGCACGTCATGACCACCGAGAAGACCGCACTCACCCCGGCCACCCACACGACCCCGCCCGCGAAGTTCTCCCACGGCGTCAAGAAGGGCAACATCCTTCAGGTCGCCGGTCAGGTCGGCTTCCTCCCGGCGGAGGAGGGCAAGGCCCCCACCCCCGCGGGCCCCACCCTGCGCGAGCAGACCCTCCAGACCTTCGCCAACGTCAAGGCGATCCTCGAAGAGGGCGGCGCGACCTGGGACGACGTGATGATGATGCGCGTCTACCTCACGGACGTGGACCACTTCGCCGAGATGAACGAGATCTACAACGCGTACTTCGAGGAGCAGGGCCTCAAGGCCCCCGCCTCGGCCCGCACCACCGTCTACGTCGGCCTGCCCAAGGGTCTGCTGATCGAGATCGACGCGCTCGCCGTCCTGAGCTGACGCCCGCGCTCTCCAGCCGAACAAAACCCCGCAAGCCGTAAGTCTTCACGGTGCGGCGCCCAACTCCCCCCCCTTCGGGCGCCGCGCCGTGATCCCCCCTGCCCCGAAAGCTCCATGCACTTACGAGGTCAAAGATGTCCCCGTCCCCCTTCGCCGCGCTCGCGGCCGCCGCCCCCGCCGAGGCACCACCCCACACCGGCGGAATCCTCACCCTGATCGACGGCACCGCCGGTCTGCTGACCGTCGCCGCGCTCGGCATCGTGCTTCTCCTCTTCCTGATCATCAAGGTCAGGTTGCAGCCCTTCGTGGCGCTGCTCGCGGTCTCCATAGTCGTCGGCCTCTCGGCCGGCCTCTCCGTCACCGAACTCTTCGGCACGGTCCAGAAGTCCGACGCGGTCTCCGTCATCGAGTCCGGCATGGGCGGCATCCTCGGCCATGTCGCGATCATCATCGGCCTCGGCACGATGCTCGGCGCGATCCTCGAAGTGTCGGGCGGCGCCGAAGTCCTCGCCTCCCGCCTCCTCGGACTCTTCGGCGAGAAGCGCGCGCCCCTCGCGATGGGCCTCACGGGCCTGATCTTCGGTATCCCCGTCTTCTTCGACGTCGGCATCTTCGTCCTCGCGCCGATCGTGTACGCCGCCGCCAAGCGCAGCGGCAAGTCGATCCTCATCTACTGCCTGCCCCTGCTCGCGGGCCTGTCGATGACCCACGCGTTCCTGCCGCCGCACCCCGGCCCGGTGGCCGCGGCCGGCCTGCTGCACGTGGACCTCGGCTGGGTCATCCTGATGGGCATCGTCTGCGGCATCCCGGCCGTCCTGGCCGCCTGGGTCTTCTCCGCCTGGATCGGCAAGCGCATCTTCGTGCCCGTCCCGCAGGACATGGTCGAGGCCGCCGACGAGGCGAAGGCCGCGGTCGTCGCCGAGCAGCGCGAGGCGGGCGTGCAGCCGAGCGAGAAGCCGGTGCCGCTCGGCATCGTGTTCGCGATCATCGGAACGCCGCTGTTCCTGATCCTCCTCGCGACCTTCTCGTCGATCGCCTTCGACCCCTCGACCCTGCGCAGCGTCATCGAGTTCTTCGGCAGCCCCTTCGTCGCCCTGACGATCGCCCTGCTGATGGCGTACTACCTCCTGGGCATCCGGCGCGGCTGGTCCCGCAAGTCCCTGGAGACGGTCTCGACCTCGTCCCTGAAGCCGGTCGGCAACATCCTGCTCGTGGTCGGCGCCGGCGGCATCTTCGGCGCGGTCCTCAAGGCGAGCGGCGTGGCCGGCGCACTCTCGGACACCTTCCAGGACGTGGGCCTGCCCATCATCGTCCTCGCCTACCTGCTCTCCCTCGTCCTGCGTGTGGCCCAGGGCTCGGCGACGGTCGCGATCGTGACGACGGCGGGCATCGTCGCCCCGCTGCTCACCGAGGGCGACTACTCCCAGGCCTTCGTCGCCCTGGTCATCATGGCGATCTCGGCGGGCTCGATCTTCGCCTCGCACGTGAATGACGGCGGCTTCTGGATGGTCGCGAAGTACTTCGGCATCTCGGAGCGGGACACCCTCAAGACGTGGACGGTCCTGGAGTCGGTGCTCTCCATCGCGGGCTTCGCGGTCGCGGCCGTGGTCAGTCTGTTCGTCTAGCACTCCGTACGGCACGACCCTCCGGGGGTCCGGCCGCGGCTAGGTCCGCGGCTGGACCCCCGGCAGCAGTTCGACGCGGACGGTGTCGTCGTCATCGATGACGTACGTGGCATCCGTACGCCGCTGCCAGCCCAGCGGGAGCACGTAATAGCGCCGGTCGCGCTCGATCAGGAGCCGCAGGCCGCTGTAGCGGTACCGGTAGCGCACGCCTTTGCCGAGGTCCTCCGCGACGACGCCGGGGCCCCTCATGCTCATGCGTTCCGTGCTCAGGACGACCACGGCGGTACGGCTCACCAGCCGGGCGGCCGTCGAACGGGCGTCCTGCCGCCCGAGCTGCCCGGCGAGCAGGGCGATCACCCACACCACGCACAGCCCGGCGACGGCCACCGGAAGCCCCTTGCGCCACCATCCGCGCGTGGGCGCCCCGGCGTTGGCCGCGCGGCTCTGCCCGAGCGCGAGCCCTCCGGCCACCAGCAGGGGAGCGGCCCAGCGGTACGGCTGCACGTACTGCCACAGCGCCATCAGGACAATGCCGGCGACGGCGATCACGGGGCTGAAGCGGGCCACGGCCCTCGCGGTGCGGCGGACGCGGGCGAGCGCGGCGGGCGGTAGTCGCAGCAGGGCAAGGATCTCCTGCGACCGCGGGGCAAGGGCCAGGACGGCGAGCGCGATCAGCACCTCCATGGTCACCAACCGCAGGCTCCAAATGGTCACTTGGGGCAGCGAAAGGCCGAGCGAGTAGACGTCGAGGCGGAAGTAGCCGTAGTACGAGCTGCTGTGGATGATGCCCGCGTAGAACATCAGCGCCGCCATCAGGGTGCCCGCGCCGACGGCGCCGTTGACCAGTTCCATCAGTCCGGAGGCGGGCGGGGGCACGGGCACGGGCGCGGGCGCTGGGACGGGCGGGACCGGCCGGACGTATGCGCGCGTCCGGGCGCGGGCCCTCCTGCGATCGCCGGTTGCCGGTCTGCGGCGTGCGGGAGGTGTCACGGCGCGGGGGTCGGGCCCGGTGAGGTCGTGTCCGGCACCGGCGGGGAGCCGACGGGAGCGGGCGGCGACGGCGGGCAGGTGTCTAGCTCCGAATCGCCCGACGGCGGGGGGTAGTCCGCGCAGCCCTCAGTAGTGGTGGGCGCGTCATCGCTGGGCGTCGTCCCCGGTCCGGGATCCTTCGGGTCTCCGGTGTCCTTGGACGGGGACCCCAGCGGCGGCACGTCGTCCCCGTGCGGCTCTCCGTCGCCCTGGTCGTCCGCCGTGCCCTGCCGCGCGGTCGCCGGACCGGAGCCAGGGGCGTCGTCGCCCGGCGGTGGCTCCTGCCCGCCCGATGTCCCGGGGCCGCGGGGGCTTTTGGGCCCTGAGGCGTCTTGCGAGCACGCCGCTCCACCCAGGAACAGCGCACCGGACAGCAGGGCAACCAGCAGTGTGCGTACGGCAGTTCGGGAAGTTTCCATGACGGCCCTCGTCCCCCGTGAGCCTGTCTCGCGAGGCTAGCAGCACACGGGGGACGGGGGTACGGATCGACCGTCAACCAGTGCAGTACTGCTGCTCCTTGCCGATGGACCGGTACATGCAGTCCGAGTTCTCCAGGAGTTGCAGTACCGCGTCCCTGTTGCGGTTCGTCTCGCGCTCGATCACCTCGTCGGGCGGGTAGAAACCGCCGCCGCCCGCCGACGACGGATACATCTCGAAGGTGTAGCTGAAGATCTTCTGGTTGCCCCAGAGCCAGTCGTTGATCGACCCGTCCGTGATGTAGAGGTCGCTGGACTGCTGCGGGGTGTAGCCGTTGCTCGCGGCCATCTTCCGGCCGATGGCGGCATGCGCG
The DNA here is from genome assembly GCF_050270335.1 of Streptomyces sp. NPDC059900. NCBI lineage: Bacteria > Bacillati > Actinomycetota > Actinomycetes > Kitasatosporales > Streptomycetaceae > Streptomyces > Streptomyces sp. NPDC059900. The sequence continues at coordinate 31,090 of NZ_JBNNJZ010000024.1, read as the reverse complement.
TCGCGGTCGTCCTGGGTGAGGCCGGGGCCCGTGTCGCTGTACGTGTAGCCGTACGGCCACAGGACGAGCTCGCTGTACGTGTGGAAGTCGATGGAAGCCTTGATCTGCTGCTTGCCGCCGACGACGCGGCTGCGCACGAAGTTGGAGACGACCTTCGTCTCGGGCGCCGACTCGGCGCTCGGGCCGCGGTAGGTCTCGGAGCCCGTGGAGCCGGACGAGCCGCCGCAGCAGCCCCACCGGTAGGCCCAGTTGCGGTTCAGGTCGGTGCCGACGTTCGACGAACCGCTGTTGGGCTGCCGGTTCTTGCGCCAGCTGCGGTAGGAGCCGGTGGCGATGTCGTACTCGCCGCCGTCCGGGTTCAGGTCCGGCACGATCCAGATCTCGCGCTCGTCGACCATCTTCTTGATGCGGGCGTCCGTGCCGTAGTCGTCGCCGAGCTCGCGCAGCAGGTACAGCGCCATCTCGACGGTCAGGTGCTCGCGCGCGTGCTGATGGTGGGTGAAGAGGACTTCCGGCTCCGCCTCGTCCGTGCCCACGTTGTCGCTGATCTTGATGGCGATGATGTCCCGGCCCGAGTAGGACTTGCCGATGACCCGCTTGCTCATCAGGGTCGGGTGGGCCGCGATGCGCTGGTTGATCTCCGCGTTCATCTCGGCGTAGTTGTGGTACCTCGCGTCGGCGGGCGGGAAGTCCTTGGCCTCCACCGGCTCGCCGTTCGTACGCTTCGGGGGCCCGGCCAGGGCCTTGAGCTCGTAGCCCGCGTCCCGGAGTGCCGCCGCCTCGCGGCCGTCGGCGGATACGACCACCGCGCGGGCGTCGACCTCGTCGATGGCGACGCCGGTGCGGGCGATCGCGGTGCGGGCGGCGGGGTCGTCGCCGAGGGGGACCTCGTACTGGCGCGTTTCGTTGTCGGAGGCGGACGCGGTCGTGCCGCGTGCGCCGGGGCCGGTGGTGTCCGGTGAGGCATTGGCGGTGATGGGCGCCGCCACGGCGAGGGCGAGAAGGACTGCTAAAGCAGCGGATCTTCTGCCGCGTATGCGAAGTCGCATGAAGTCTCCTGGGGGTGGGGGGGTGGTTCACTGCGACGCGTGCGGTGCGGAGTGCGCGATGCGGATTGCGCGGTGCGAAGTGCGTGATGCGGGTCGTGCGGTGCGGGTTGCGCGGCCCCATCGTGGAGGGATGGCATGCTCCGGTCAACGCTGTCTTCGGCCAACCCCTTGTGCCGCGCGCCGCCATGCGGTTTCTTGATCGGCATGGCTGAAACGACAGGCAGTGACGCTGCCACGGGAGACGCGGCGCCCCGGATGCGCAAGGCGAGCTGGAAGTACGTCGGCCCCGGCATCGTCGTCGCCGCTACCGGCGTCGGCGCGGGCGACCTCGTCGCGACGCTCATCGCGGGCAGCAAATTCGGCTACACGCTCCTGTGGGCCGCGATCATCGGCTGTCTGGTGAAGATCTCGCTCGCCGAGGCAACGGGCCGCTGGCACCTGGCCACCGGCCGCACCCTCTTCGAGGGCTGGCGCAGCCTCGGGCAGTGGACCACCTGGTACTTCGCGATCTATGTCGTCGTATGGGGCTTCGTCTACGGCGCCACGGCCATGTCGTCCAGCGCCCTGCCGCTGGTCGCGCTCTTCCCGGACGGGCCGAGCCTGAAGGTCTGGGCGATCCTGTGCGGCCTGCTCGGGCTCGCCTTCGTCTGGTTCAACCGGTACGCCGTCTTCGAAAAGGCCATGACGATCGTCATCGGCATGAAGTTCCTGATCGTCGTGTACGTCGCCATCCGCGTCGCCCCCGACCTCGGCAACGCCTTCGCGGGCCTGGTCCCCGCCCTGCCGGACGGCTCGCTGCTCTACACGCTCGGTCTGATCGGCGGTGTCGGCGGCACCATCACCATGGCCGCGTACGGGTACTGGGTGAACTCCAAGGGCTGGACCGACATCAGCTGGCTCAAGGTGATGCGGCTCGACAACCGCGTCGCCTACATCACCACCGGCATCTTCGTCGTCGCCATGATGATCATCGGCGCCGAGCTCCTGCACTCCACGAACATCGCCCTGACCTCCGGCGACCGGGGCCTCATCGACCTCGGTGACGTCTTGGAGGACAAGTTCGGGGCGGTCACCGCGAACCTCTTCCTCATCGGCTTCTTCGCCACGTCCTTCGGCGCGCTGATGGGCGTGTGGCACGGCGTGAGCCTGATGTTCGCGGACTTCGTGGAGCGGCTGCGGCGCGAGCGGGCCGGGGGCGCCCCGGAGACCGGGGAGAGCACCGGCGGCACCCCAGGCGCCGACGAGATGGTCAAGGAGGTCGCGGCCGGCAAGCGGGAGAAGTCGGTGCCCTTCCGGGCGTATCTGCTGTGGCTCACCTTCCCGCCGATGGGCCTGCTCTTCCTGGACCAGCCGTTCGGCCTGGTCGTCGCCTACGGCGTGCTCGGCGCCTTCTTCATGCCGTTCCTCGCGCTCACGCTGCTCTGGCTGCTCAACTCCTCGCGTACGCCCAAGGAATGGCGCAACGGCCTGCTGAGCAACGTGATGCTCGCCGCGGCCGGGCTGCTCTTCCTCATCCTGTGCGTGCAGCAGGTGCGCGACCTGCCCTGGTAGGCCGCGCGTACGGCGGAAAACGGCAGCGCCGCCGGGGGAGCGGCGGCGCTGCGGTCTTCCGGACTACCGGTCGTACGGGTTACGGCAGGCCGTGGACGTGCGGGCCCACCGCCTTGGACCAGGCGCTGCCGTCGGCGGCGTCCCAGTTCGTCGACCAGGTCATCGCGCCCCGGATGCCGGGGTACGTCTTGGACGGCTTGAAGGAACCGCAGCTCGTGCCCTTCGCCAGGCAGTCCAGGGCCTGGTTCACGACGGAGGGCGAGACATATCCGCCGCCTGCCGCCTTCGACGAGGCCGGGACGCCTATGCCGACCTGCGACGGGTCCAGGCCGCCCTCCAGCTGGATACAGGCGAGCGCGGTGAGGAAGTCCACCGAGCCCTGGCTGTAGACCTTGCCGTCACAGCCGAGCATCGAACCGCTGTTGTAGTACTGCATGTTGACGACCGTGAGGATGTCTTTCACGGCGAGCGCCGTCTTGAAGTACTCGCCCGACGTCGACTGCATGTCGATCGTCTGCGGCGCCATGGTCAGGACGAACCCGGACCCGGCCTTCCCCGCAAGGGACTTCAGCGCCTGCGACATGTATTCCGAGTGGAGCCCGTTCTCCAGGTCGATGTCGACGCCGTCGAAGCCGTACTCCTGCATGAGTTTGTACGCCGAGTCCGCGAAGGCGGTCGCGGACGCCGAGTCGGCGACCTGCACCGCGCCCTTCTCGCCGCCGACCGAGAGGATCACGGACTTCCCGGCCGCCTGCTTGGCCTTGATGTCGGCCTTGAACTCGTCGACGGTGTATCCGCCGAGCCCGGCCGAGTCTAGGTTGAAGGCCAGCTCGCCCGGCGTGCTCGTGGCGTCCGCGAACGAGACCGCGATGATGTCGTATTCGTCCTGTACGTCGCCCAGTTTCTGGACCGTGGCGCCGTTGTCGAAGTTCTGCCAGTAGCCGGTCACGGCGTGCTTCGGCACGGCGCGGGTGTCCGCGTCGGCGTTGTCGGCGCCGCCGGTGAGCAGGCCGGTGAGCGCGAGGGCGAGTGCCGTTGCCAGAGTGATGACGGGACCTGCCTTCCTGCGTGTCCTGCCGCGTGCGTGGTCCACTTCTGCCTCCGGTGGGGGGAGTTGGTGCGTTCGGAGAGCTCTCGCTTGGGGGGATGCAACCTGGTCCAGTGGTCGTACAAGCTGGTCCAGACCAATTGAGTTGTCAAGACCTCTGGCACCACCAGGACCCCGGCAGTCCGGCCAACCTCAATGTGAACAGTGGGAAGTTGGGTGTTGAGGTGGCGCTGACCTGGATATGGTGCTGAGGCAGAAGTGCAGGGAGACCGGGGGAAGACCGGGGGGTGTACGCATGCCGACCGCCATAGCCGTCACAGGCCCTGACCTGGTGCTGCCGTCACCCGACCGGCACACCCCGTCCGCGGCCGTCCTCCAGAGCGCCGTCCAGTCGTCCCGGACGTACTCCCTGGACCAGGCGCTGACCGAGATGCACACGCTCATCGAGCACCACGGCTATGTGATCGTCCTGTGCCCCGCTTCGGCGCCGGCCGCCGTCGTGCAGCGCATGCACGCCATCCGCTCCGTCCTGGAGAGCGACCGCATCGCGATCCTGCGCCCCGACCTGCCGCCGCTGGGCCTCGCGGTCCTCGCGCTCCAGCTCCGCCAGCTGTCCATCTGCGACTTCAGCCCCGGCGTGCTCGCGTCGGCGGCCCGGCTGCTTTCCCACTACATCTACGCGGGCGCCCTGCTCGGCTCGGTGGCCAAGCTGGACCGGGTCCCGGTGACCCTCCAGTCGCACGCCAAGTCATGGGTGCCGGGCGCCCAGTTCGCCGTACTCGCCACGCCGCGGCCCCAGCTGGTCAAGGTCGCGGGGGACGCGGCGCTCTCCGGCCCCGGTTTCGGCACGAAGATGCTGTACGCCGCCGGGCAGCTGTCGCCGGGCTGGGTCACGGAGACGCTGGCCCCCGCGTGGCGGACCCAGGGGATTTCGGAGGCGCGGCTTCCGGGGGAGTCCGCGCGGTGGTGGGCGACGGGCAAGCTCGTCGAGTTCGCCGCGGCGATCCCCGACATCTCCGTGCTCTACCAACTGGTGTCGTCCGTCCGCCGTGACGACTGCCACTGGTGCGGTCTCGAACTCATCGGCGACCGCTGCGGTTTCTGCGCGGCGCCGCTCGCGCCGCTTCCCGAACGGCCGGCGCCGGCTTCGGCTGCTTCCGCTTCCGGTGCTCCCGCTGCTCACGTACGAGCGCTGCCGCGAGGCGCGACGTAGGGCCCGGCCCTCTGACGTGCACGAACCCGAACTGAACACGCACCACGCCGATCACTGTCCGTAGCCATCCGCACCCGATCGAGGTAGTCCGGTTCATGAACTCACGCCAGCGCCGCGGCGTCATCCTGCTGGTCCTGTCGGTCCTGGCCGCGTTCGGCGCGTTCGTGGGCGTCCTCTCGGTGATCCGGGACGTGAACTCGAAGGTGGGTCCTGAGGTGGCCGCGTACAAGCTCAAGGGGGACATAGCCCCGTACAAGGAGCTCAGCGCGGACCAGTTCGAGAAGGTCGAGATGCCCGAGCGGTGGCTCTCGGACAACGCGGTCACCGACCTGCGCCAGGTGCGCGGCAAGATCGCGGTGACGGAGCTGCGCAAGGGCTCGCTGCTCCAGACGGACATGATCGTCAACCGCCCTTCGCTCGAACCGGGCCAGCAGGAGATCGCCATCATGATCGACGCCGCCACGGGCGTCGCAGGCAAGATCACGCCGGGCTCGACGGTCAACATCTACGCCACCTTCAAGGGCGAGACCGACAACTCCAAGGACCAGTCGAAGGTCATCGTCGAGTCCGCGAAGGTGATCGACGTGGGCAAGCTGACGGCGCTCGACCCCGACCAGGACGACCGCAGCAGCCGTCGTACGGCGACGGAGGCCGTGCCGATCACGTTCGCCCTGGACACGGCGGACGCGCAGCGCGTGGCGTACGCGGAGTCGTTCGCCACGCACGTACGCCTCGCCCTGGTCGGCCAGGGCGAGGAGAGCGCCATCCCGCGCGGCGACCGGACGTACACACTCGACGAGGACAAGTAGGGGGCCCGCGGATGAGGCAACGCATGTCTGCACCTCGGCCGGTGCTGCCGGGGCATCGAGCGGACGGGCGGGAGAGGCCCGACCGTCGCCGCCCCCGGCCGGGAGGCGACCCCGTATGACGACCCGGATCCTCCCCGCCATCGGGGACATGGACGCGGCCCGCGCGCTCTCGACGCTCGTCGGGCAGCTGCCGGACGCCGAACCCGCCCTCCCCGTCGCCGACTCCACCGCGCTGCTCGACACCCTGGCACGGCTCGCCGCCGAGTCCCTCGACGAGTTGCCCGAAGTCGTCCTCATCCACGAGCGCATCGGCCCCGTCCCCGCCCTCGACCTCATCCGCGACCTCGTCATGCGCTTCCCCGCGGTCGGCGTCGTCCTCATCACCGCCGACACCAGCCCCGGCCTCCTGACCGCCGCAATGGACTCCGGAGCCCGCGGCATCGTCGGCTTCCCGCTCGCCTTCGACGCACTGGCCGAGCGGGTGCACGCGGCGGCCGCCTGGTCGACGGGGATGCGCAGGCACCTGGGCAGCGGGGGCATGGAGCTCTACGCAGGACCGGGGGAGACCCCCGGCGGCGGGCACGTCGTCGCCGTGAGCGGGGCCAAGGGAGGCGTGGGGACGACGCTCGCCACCGTCCAGCTCGCCCTCGCGGCCCGCGCGTCGGGCCGCACCGTCGCCCTCCTCGACCTGGACCTCCAGTCCGGTGACGTCTCCTCGTACCTCGACGTCCAGTTCCGCCGCTCGATAGCGGACCTCGCGGCGATCACCGACATCACGCCCCGGGTACTCCAGGACGCCGTCTACACCCACGAGACCGGCATCGGCCTCCTGCTGGCCCCCGGCGAGGGCGAACGGGGCGAGGAGATCACCGACAGGGTGGCCCGCCAGACCCTGGGCGCCTTGCGCAGCCGCTACGACGTCGTCCTCGTCGACTGCGGTACGTACGTCACCGGGGCGAGCGCGGCCGCCATCGAACTCGCCGACCAGGCCGTCCTCCTCGTCACCCCGGACGTCGTCTCCGTACGCGCGGCCAAGCGCATGGTGCGCCTGTGGGACCGCCTCCAGATCCGCAAGGCGGAGGAGACCCTCACGGTCGTCAACCGCCACGGCAAGGGCGCGGACATCCAGCCCTCCCTGGTGGAACGGGTGACGGGAACGAAGGTCGCCCGGACGACCGTCCCCGCGAACTTCAAGGAACTCCAGGGCGCGGTCGACGCGGGCCGAATGCAGGACCTGGACAGCAAGTCGTCGGTCAAGCAGGCGCTGTGGGCCCTCGCGGGCGAGCTGGGCCTGGTGGACGCGGAGGCCGCCGGCGCAACCAAGCGGGGCGGCGCACTGGCCCTGCGCAAGCGGGTCGGCGGCGACCGGGGCGCCGTCACCCTGGAGTTCGCCGGCATGTTCCCGATCCTGCTCGCCGTGGTGGGCCTCCTGTGGCAGTGCGCCCTGTACGGCTACACCTTCTCCCTCGCGGGAAACGCCGCGGACGAGGCGGCGCGGGCGGCCACGGCGGCGTACGCGGTGGGCGAGGGCGGCGAGGCGGCGTGCGCGTCCGCCGCGAAGGAGCACCTGCCGTCGGCGTGGCAGGGCGCGACGGTGTCCTGCACGGACGACGGCGCCGTGTGGAAGGCCCACGTGGACGCGGACGTCCCGCTCTTCTTCCCCGGCATCGACACGGGATGGAGCGTGAGCGGGGAGGCGGGGGCGGCCAAGGAGGGGGAGGACGGGTGAGGGGCTGCCGCCGGGCCGCACGCACCGCCGGTCACCGGCCCAGGGCACGCCTCCGTGACGACCGCGGGGTATCCATGCTGGAGTTCGCCGGGTTCCTCCCCATCCTGCTCCTCATCGGCCTCGCCGCCATCCAGCTCGGCCTCGTCGGCTACGCCGTCAACCAGGCCGGATCCGGCGCCCGCGCGGCAGCACGCGTCGCGTCGCAGGGCGAGGGCGGCGAAGCCGCGGGCATGGCCGCCATGGACGGCAACCTCGACGCCTCGGTCGCCCTCAGCGGGGGCGGCGAGACGACCACGGCGGAGGTCACCGTCCAGGTCCCCACGCTCCTGCCCTTCGTGGACGCCGGCTGGTCGGTCACGAAATCGGCCACCATGCCCAACGACGAGAACGAAGACGGGAGCTGAGAGAAGCAATGAGCCTCCGCGACCGCGTGGCGACCGCGCACGACCACGGCAAGGACAGCGGCCCGAGCCGCGACGACGGCCTCGTCGCCGTCTACCGCTCCAAGCTCCTCGAAGAGATCGACCTCGCCGAGATGTCGTCCCTCACCACGGCCGACCGCCGGGTCCGCCTGGAACGCGTCATGGGCCACATCATCAGCCGCGAGGGCCCCGTCCTCTCCACCTCCGAGCGCTCCCAGCTGATCCGCCGCGTCGTGGACGAGGCCCTGGGACTCGGCGTACTGGAACCGCTCCTCGCCGACGCCTCCATCACGGAGATCATGGTCAACGGCCCCGACTCGATCTTCGTCGAGCGCGCCGGACGCGTGGAACAGCTCCCCCTCCGCTTCGCCTCGAACGACCAGCTCATGCAGACCATCGAGCGCATCGTCTCCACCGTCAACCGCCGCGTGGACGAGTCGAACCCGATGGTCGACGCCCGCCTGCCCACCGGCGAGCGCGTCAACGTGATCATCCCGCCGCTCGCCCTCACCGGCGCCACGCTCACCATCCGCCGCTTCCCCCGCGCGTACACGCTGCACGAGCTCATCGGCCTCGGCTCGCTCGACGAGCACATGCTGCTCCTGCTCTCCGCCTTCGTACGGGCCCGCTTCAACATCATCGTCAGCGGCGGTACGGGCTCCGGCAAGACGACCCTCCTCAACGCCCTCTCCGGCCTCCTCCCGGCCCACGAACGCATCATCACCATCGAGGACTCGGCCGAGCTCCAGCTCCAGCAGGACCACGTGATCCGCCTCGAATCCCGCCCCCCGAACGTCGAGGGCAAGGGGCAGATCACCATCCGCGACCTGGTCCGCAACAGCCTCCGTATGCGCCCGGACCGCATCATCGTCGGTGAGGTCCGCGGCGGCGAGACGCTCGACATGCTCCAGGCGATGTCGACCGGCCACGACGGCTCGCTCGCCACGGTGCACGCGAACACGGCCGAGGACGCCCTCATGCGCCTCCAGACCCTCGGCTCCATGTCGGAGGTCCAGATCCCCTTCGAGGCGCTGAAGGACCAGATCAACTCGGCGGTCGACGTGGTCGTCCAGCTGGCCAGGCTCGCGGACGGCTCCCGCAAGATCGCCGAGATCGTCCTGCTCGTATCGCACGGCCGCGAACAGTTCCGCATCGCCCCGGTCACCCGCTTCGTCCCGCGCCAGCCGGGTGGCGGCGGTCTCGACCGCCGCGTGCACGGCTACTTCGAGCACCTGCCGCTGCCGCGCTCCGTCGCCGAGCGCCTCTACGTCGCGGGCGAGCCGGTGCCGCCCGGTTTCGGCGTGGCCCAGGCCATCGACGTACTGAACACGAGAGAGGCGATCGGATGAGTACGAGGGCGGGTACGAGGGCGGGCACGAGGGTGGTTACAAGGGCGAGTACGAGGGCGGGTACGGGAATGGCCGCGGGGGAGGCCACCGGCTGATGGAGAACCAAGCCGCCCTGATGGCTCTCGGCGCCACGATCCTGACCGGGACGCTGGCCGTCGCGGGAGTCCACATGTACGCCTCGGGCCGCGCGCAGCGCCAGGCGCTGGTCGACCGGCTCTCGATCGGCCCCGGCACGGGCGACGCCGGTGTCCGTGGCCGCCGCTTCTCGGCGGTCGACCGCCGCCTGCGCCGCACCCGCCTGGGCCGCGCCATCCACCTGCGCCTCTCGGCGACGGGACTCGACCTCACCGCCGGCGAGTTCTTCGTCTACGTGGTGGCGGTCGTCGCCGCGCTCTGGCTGATGGCGGCGGCCTCGCTCGCACCGTTCTTCGGGCCGATCGCGGGTGTGGTCGCCGTCTGGAGCGCGGTGGTGTTCCTCAACTGGCAACGCCAGAAGCGCATCGAAGCCTTCATCAACCAACTCCCGGACGTGGCCCGCATCCTGGCGAACGCCACGGCGGCGGGCCTGGCGCTGCGTACATCACTGGCCATGGCGGCGGAGGAGCTGGAAGCCCCCGCGGGCGAGGAACTGTCGATGGTCGCCGACCAGTTGGCACTGGGCCGCTCGATCGACGACACCCTGGGCGAGCTGGCCGAGCGCCTCCCGTCCCGCGAGCTGATAGTGCTCGTGACCACCCTGGTCCTCTCCAACAAGGCGGGCGGCTCGGTGGTGAACTCGCTGCGGAACCTCACCCAGACCCTGGAGGACCGCAAGGAGACCCGCAGGGAGGTCCGCACGATGCTCTCGGAGGTCCACGCGACGGCATTCACGGTCCCGCTCCTGGGCCTGGGCTCGCTGCTCCTGATCAATTCCTCCAATGAGGGCGCTCTGGCGAGGGTGACGGGATCGCCGGTGGGCCAGATGCTGATCCTGATCGCCCTTGGCCTGTACGCGGTGGGCTTCTTCGTGATCAGACGCCTGGGCAAGATCGAAGTCTAGGGAGGACGGAACGTGTTCGGTCTGGCGATGGCGGCCGTGATGGGCCTGGCGGTGGCGGGCGTATGCCAGGGCATCCGCATGTACCGGGCGGAGATGAAACTCCCCTCGGACCTGGCGATCGCCCTGGAGATCGGCGCGACGCGCGTCTCGACGGCGGGCTCGGCGGTCGACCGCCTGGGCATGCGCTTCGCGCCGCTGGTCCTGCGCCTGATGGGCCCGAAACGGGTGGACGCCAAGCGCCGCAGGATCGACATGGCGGGCAACCCCGGAGGCCTGACGATCGACCGCTATGCGGCGCGCAGGGCGGTCTACGGCATCTTCGGCTTCGTGATGGGCCTGGTCTTCCTCACCAACGGCTCCCCGCTCTTCGGCCTCCTCACCTTCGCCTTCGGGGTGACGGCGGCGGACGCACTGATCTGGCAGGCGATACGGGACCGCCGCGAGGTCATCGACCGCACGCTGCCGGACTTCCTGGACGTACTGGCGGTGGTGGTGTCGGCGGGCCTCGGCTTCCGCCAGGCGCTGGACCGCGTGGCGGAGCGCTACGAGGGCCCCTGGGCGGACGAACTGCGCATCACGCTCCGGCAGATGGACATGGGGGTCAGCCGCCGCCAGGCCTTCGACGAGCTGCGCCGCAGGAACGCGTCGGAGCAGGTGTCGCAGTTCGTCTCGGCGCTCCAGCAGGGCGAGGAACTGGGCTCGCCCATCGCGGACACGCTCATCCAGCTCGCCACGGACATGCGCCGCACGGACGCCCAGAACTCGCGCCGCAGGGCGGCCAAGACGATCCCCAAGGCAACGATGGTGACGCTGGTCTTCATGCTCCCGGCCACGATGATCCTCATCGCGGCGGGAATGTTCCTCGGGTCCGGCTCCGACTTCGGCTCGATCCTGGGGAAGTGAGGGGTGCGGTGAACGCTGCGGCGGTCCTCTCCACGGGAGCCGGTATCAAGCCACTCCGCGAAACCTCTTCGCGGCTGCAACCTCGTGTGGGACAGTCAGCCGAAGGCCGAGAGGCGTGCAATACCGTCGGGGACGGCGCCGGGCGGCTCTCGTCGCTCCAACTGACCTTTGCAAAAAGCGAGTTCACGGTACTCAGGGCAGGCTCAGCGGAGACTCAGGGAGGGGATGTCGTGAAACGCATCGAACCGCCGAAAGCCCGGCCGGGAACCTCTGCCGCACGCCCCCGGGGTGCGTGATGACCACGCCGCCGGGGAAGGGAACTCGCCAACTTGCGCGTCACAAACGGCATTGGTTGCGGAGAGTGGCTGATGGGTCACATGATCTCGCGTACGTTGCCTATGACGACAGCGGCGTCGGAATTGATCGCGCCGGTGGCGCGTTCGGTGCGTTTCGCGGTGCGTGTATCGGGTGGGAGAGAAGGGGCCGTCGTGCTGAAAGATCGCGTACTCAGAGTCTGGGTCGACTGGACCGTAACCGTGGCTTCCCGGGTTCGGGGGAAGGAGCGGGATGCGGGGGCTGGGTTTGTGGAGTATGCGGGGTTGATGATTTTGATCGCGGGGATCTTTACGTTGATCGACGGCCTCGGACTGGACGGCCTGATCTCCGGAGCGATTCTGGACGCGGTCAACAACGTTATCGGCGGCTGACGTTCAGCAGTCTGCGAAGTGACCGAGGGCAGACCCTCCCCATCTATATCTGGGTAACGGGGATCCTGCTCTTCGTTGCGTTCGCCTTCTTTGCGTTCGCCCAGGCGGCATCCGCACGCAACGGCGCGCAATCAGCTGCTGATGCGGCGGCGCTGGCTGCGGCGCAGGATGCCAGGGACGAACTCCTCGAGGGGCTGGGGGGATCCATCGGCGAGGGCGACGACTGGCTCGACTGGCTGGGGGGCGACAACTTCACGGGCGATGGCGCCGAAGGTGCGGCAGACGCGCTTGCCGCCGACAACGACTCGTCCGTCATCAGCTTCGGGCCTGCAGAAGTGAACGGCTATCCAGGTTTCCGGGTGAAGGTCGAGACCGATTACACGGTGGGCGATTCGATCATTCCGGGCACTGAGTCCAAGCACGCCCGGGCCGAAGCGACCGCCGTCATTAAGCCGCGCTGCGATGTTGATCCCGCGGCCGATCCAGAGAAGGTCATCGAGTTCGACTGCGACGGCGGTGATTCATTCGAGATCGATCCTGATGACTTCGAACTGGATGACCTCCCGGACGCATCCACCCTCTTCTCCGTGCACTTGGCCGACTGATGAGCGTTCGACGAAAGAAGGAAGCTGTACCGATGAGCATTCGGCGCACCACAAAGACCCGCAGGGCAATGACCGCTGTGGCGATCACGACTGGGCTGGTCCTCACGGTGGCGGGTTGCGGTGGCGGAGGGGACGACGACAAGGCCAAGGCTGAAAAGAGCTCGTCATCCTCGGGTGGCAAGGATGACGCAGGTGACGACAAGGCAAAGGAAACTCAGCAGCCGTCTTCGGACACTGTGCTCGCAGAGGTGAAGGGCGAGGAGGGCTTGATTCTCAAGGTCACTTCCGCCAAGCGTGACGAGGGCGGCTTCCTCACTGTTGAGGGCACGGTCACCAATGGAGGCAGCAAGGCCTGGGTGGCGGGCAGCTGGCGAGGAGACGAGAAGGAGCTGACCAAGAATGGCGGCTCGATCGCCGGGGCCAGCCTCGTGGACACCGAGGGGAAGAAGAAGTACCTCATTCTCCGCGATACGGAGGGCCGGTGCCTGTGCACGCGCTTCACTGGAGGTGTGCTGACCGGCAAGACCGTCGACTGGTTCGCCCAGTTCCCGGCCCCTCCCGCAGAGACGACCAAGGTCGACTTCCACGTGGGCGCCATGCCCCCCGCCTCCATCGAACTCTCCGAGGGCGAGTGACCCATGGGCCACCCACGATCACGCAGCCTGGCGACGGCCACCGCGACCCTCGCGGCCCTGGTCCTCCTGACCGGCACCCCGGCCTTCGCGGATGACGACGACCCCAGCGCACCCCCCGGCAGCACGACCACGACCCCGCCCCAGGAGGTCGACTCCAACAGCCCCGGACTCAAGCTGGCCGATGGAGCGACCCTGGCTCCGGCGAAGGTGCTGGACATCAAGTCGGTGGTCGAGGACATGGGAGGCGAGGAGCGCCGGGAGGACACCAATACGGACGTCAAGTTCGCTCTCCAGGCCGAAGTCCTCTTCCCCAAGGACAGCAACAAGCTGAACCCCGAGGCGAACTCCCGTATCAAGGCGATCGCGGAAGAGGCGAAGGCCCAGAAGGCGACGAACGTCCGCATCTTCGGCTTCACGGACGACCTCGGCTCGTACAGCCACGGCAAGAAGCTGTCCCGCGAACGAGCGGAAGCCGTGCACGACAAGATGGCCGGCTATCTGGGCCCGGAGGTCACGTACTCCGTACGCGGCTACAGCGAGGACTATCCGATCGCGGACAACGCCTCCGAGCAGGGCCGCAAGAAGAACCGCCGGGTCGAGGTGTCCTTCCCCAGGGGGGCCGGGACGGATACGGGAACGGCACCGTCCGGCAGCCAGGACTGATCTACCACTGAGCCGGTGGCTTTGATCGCTTGCCGGGGCCGTCCGGTTGTCCCGAGGTTGGCGGTTGCGGGGCGGGTGTAAAGGGCGCTCCGCTGCGCTGCGCGTCGGCTGCGCCGATTGCGCTGCGCTCCACCCTTGACACCCGTCCCTCCACCGCGCGAGGGAAGACGACCGGACGGCCCAGGGGCGGGACTCTCGACCAGGGTGGGTGGGGTTGGGCGGTGTTCGTGTCGGGTGCGGACTGGTTCGTCGGGGGTGGCCGTCGCTGGCATGGGTGGTCGGGTCGGTGGCGCCTTTCGAGGAGCGGTCGGGGCGGTGGGGCAGGGCGGTACAGGAAACTCCCACGAAGCGAGGCGGTGAGGCTTGGTGGGCGGGACTTTTCTGCGATCCGTGCGGAGGGCGCGGGGGTCGCGGAGGGCGCGGAGGCCTGGGGGGTGGGTCACCTACTTTGGGAAAGTTGCGTTTCGAGAGTCAGGGGGCGCGCGGAGAGCGTGATGCGCCGTCGTGGACGGCAGCAGTGGCCGCAGCTGCGCGTGATCGTTGTCGGTCATCGCCGCGGCGCGGTGGACGTGTACTGGTCGCCTCAGTTGCGATTTACGGAGCTTCGAAAGCCTGCGTCACCGCGAGGCTGTCCTCGTATACGTGGTGGCGGGTGACCAGGCCGTTCTCCACGGTGAGGTGCAGGGCGAACCGTGCCCGGTAGGGCTTGCCCGTCGGGCGGGCGGTCTGGCGGATCTCGCCGAGTACGACGGCGTGGGTGCCGTCCACGAGGATGCGCTCGACCTGCGTCGCCGCCTCCCCAGGCACGTGGCGCTCCGCGAGCTCCCGGTAGTGGGCGGCGGCGTCGGCGCGGGTGGTGCGGGGGCGGATCCAGGGGGTGGCGGCGCGGCCGTGTTCGGACTCCGGCCAGTCCAGCTTCCAGTCGGCGTCATCGGCGTACAGCTCGGCGATGCGCTCGGGGTCGCCCTCGCCGATGCGGCCGAGGAGGTCCTCCACTACGGAGCGGGTGGTGGCGGTCATGGGGTTCCTCCAGGCGGGGGCCGGGCTCGCGGGCCGGCGAAGCCCGCTGGGGTGTGTGTGGTGTGGGGTGATTGTGCTTCGTGGGGGTGGCGGCGGCCATTACCTTCGAAGTAATGGAGGTGAATCGCAGCGCCTTGCGATGCGAAGATCGCCGCATGAGTAGTTTCGACGCACTTGTGGCGGAAGCGGAGTCGGCCCCCACCGAGGGCTGGGACTTCTCCTGGTTCGAGGGGCGGGCCACGGAGGAGCGGCCCTCCTGGCGGTACGCCCACGCCATGGGGGAGCGGCTCGGGCACGCCGGCGCCTCCCTCGACATCCAGACCGGCGGCGGCGAAGTCCTCGCATCGGCGCCCGCCCTGCCGCCGCTCGCCGTCGCCACGGAGGGGTGGGCCCCGAACGTCGCCAAGGCCACCGCCCTGCTGCATCCGCGCGGCGCGGTGGTCGTGGCCTCGCCGGAGGAAGCGCCGCTGCCCTTCGCGGCGGAGGCGTTCGACCTGGTCACCAGCCGGCATCCGGTGCAGGCGGACTTCGCCGAGATCGCGCGGGTCCTGCGCCCCGGAGGGACGTACTTCGCCCAGCACGTGGGCCCCGCCAGCGTCTTCGAGGTCGTCGAGTACTTCCTGGGGCCCCAGCCCGACTCCGTACGGAACGGCCGCCACCCCGACGGCGAACGCGCGGAGGCGGAGGCGGCGGGTCTGGAGATCGTCGACCTGCGTGCCGAACGGCTCCGGATCGAGTTCTACGACATCGGCGCCGTCGTCCACTTCCTGCGCAAGGTCGTGTGGATGGTGCCGGACTTCTCGGTGGAGCGATACCGCCCCCGCCTGCGGGAACTGCACGACCAGATCGAAGCGGAGGGACCCTTCGTGGCCCACAGCGCACGGCACCTGATCGACGCCCGCAAACCCTGACCCCAAGGGTGAAGGGTGCCGGGACTGATCCCACGGGTGCCGGAACGGAAGTGCCGCTCCTACGCGTGTGCCCCCACCGTCACCTCGCCCACCACCAACTCCGCACGCCCCTCAAGCACTTCCCCCACCCGCTCCGCCTGCCCCGCGAGGTCCCGCTCCTGCGAGGCGCTCAGCGGGGACAGGGGTTCCACCGTGACCGTCACGCTGCGGCCGCTGCGGCGTTGGTGCCAGACGCCTGCCACGACTCCGTCGATCAGCAGTACGGGGAAGTTGCCCGCCTGGCCCCCGGCCAGCGCCCTTTCGTAGGCCCGGCCGGGGAACAGGCGAGCCCGCGGGTGGGAGGCGATCACGTACGCATCGAAGTACGGCAGCAGCCGCACGCCCGGCACCAGCTCGTCCGGGAACTCGGGGAACTCCGTGTCGCCCGCGGTCACCCACGACCCCGGCTCCCCCTCCAACCGGACCTCCTCGATGTCCCCCTCGGCCGCCAGGGACGCAAACACCCCGTCCGCCCAAGCGCCGGGCGCCGCGGCCCACTTGGCGTACTCGCGGGGCGTCGCGGGCCCGTACGCGTACAGGAAGCGCCGCACCAGGCGCCCCGTCGCCACCTCGGCGTCGAGCGGCGGCTCCCCGGCGGTCGGCGGGCGCGTGTACGTCACCTTGCGGCCCCGGTTCGGCGCGAAGGACAGGACCCCGCGGTGGCCCGCCAGGTGCATGACCGAGCGCCAGCGCGGCCACATTCCCTGGAAAGCGGGCAGCACCAGGTCGCCCGCCCAGGGTCCCGTACGCGCCACCACCTCGTCGCTGAGCTCGTCGATCGTCAGCCGGGCCCCGTCCAGCGCGTCGCCGATCGCGCGCACGATCTCCTCCGTCTGGTCCGGAGTCAGCCGGTCGGCGGCCTTGAAAGGGCTCGGGCCGCCGGGGATCGCTGACAACGCGCCGGTCCAGAGGGGGAGTTCCGCGG
Organism: Streptomyces sp. NPDC059900; assembly: GCF_050270335.1. Lineage (NCBI taxonomy): Bacteria > Bacillati > Actinomycetota > Actinomycetes > Kitasatosporales > Streptomycetaceae > Streptomyces > Streptomyces sp. NPDC059900. Next base: position 14,473 of record NZ_JBNNJZ010000024.1, on the reverse strand, counting down.
TCGGCAGGAAGTGGATCGTGCCGCGCGGCCCGTACGTCTTGACCAGGCTCGGCTCCTCACCCCACAGCGCGTCGCGTACGTCGTGCCGGGTCGCCCCGTCCATCCGCAGCCCCACCGACAGCTCCGCGGCGGACGACACCTGCGCCTGCGCGCCCAGCATCGCGCCCACGACCTCGCCGGGTCCCGCCTCGCCGGGCTTCGCCGGTGTCCGCAGGAACTGCCGGTCCATGCGCCGGGCGTTGGCAGCACTCCACGTGACGGTGGCAGGGGCGCTCATCGGAGGTCTCCTTCGGTACTGTCCATCGGGTAAGTGGCTCTGCGGACACGAGGAGTGGACCATGCCGAAGACCGGCACGGAGGGCATTTCCGAGAGCGACAAGGGGAGCGGCGAGGCGGGCGGCGCGGCGGGCGGCGAGGGCACGGACAAGGGTGGCAAGGCGATGTACGTCTGCGGTCTCGACGCCGCCGTCGACGTCGTCGGCGGCAAGTGGAAGCCGATGATCCTTTGGGCGCTCTACGCGGGCAGGACGCTCCGCTTCGGCGAGCTCCGCCGGCACATCGCCGGGATCAGCGAGAAGGTGCTCATCCAGCAACTGCGCGAGCTGGAGTCCGACGGCATCGTGCACCGCGAGGTGTACCGGGAGGTGCCGCCGAAGGTCGAGTACTCCCTGACCCCGCTCGGTGCGTCCCTGAACGAGGCCCTGATCCCGCTGGGTGAGTGGGGAGACGCGCACATGGAGCAGCTCGTGGCCGGTCGGGGGTGCAACAAGGAAGGCACGGCCGCCTGACGGAAAAGCCGGGCAGATGGTTGCCCCGCCGATCGGATCGTTAGCCAAGTGATCCCGGAACAGGTGGCGTTGATTCCGCATCGTTACCGGGACCGGCTCGATCTTGGCGCGTTCTTCGCGTAAGTTCAGACCAAGGCGAATTCGCGTGAGCAAAGCCACGTGTAGCGGTGCCGCGCGGTGGAGGGGGCTGCGCGGCCCCGCGCGCCCTCACCTCTCGTCAGGGCCGTCGAGGCCGCCGGACTCACCGGGCCCGCACCTCCACCCGGGCACCCGGGCGCACGCCCCACCGGGCCATCGCGCCGGCCTCCGCCTCCAGGACGTGCCGGGCCCGCAGCCGGGGCCGCCCGATCCGCCAGGGCCGCATCGTCCGCACGGACAGGACCCGCAGCTCGCGGTCCAGGTGCGCCACGTCCACGGCGAACCGCATCCGCACCGTGTGCACGCTGTTCGCCGGACTCAGCAGCAGCGCCCCCCTCACCCCGTCCCGGCCGAGCAGCCCGCGCCGCCGCGCACCGGCGGAGTCCGCGATCTCCAGGGGGAGGGCCCGGCCGGACGGAAGCAGAAGCGTCGCCATGCGGGCCGAAGCTAGCGCCCCGCCCGCCCGACGCGTCAAGCCCGGCGCGTCAAGGGCGCGCCCCGCCCCCGTTCCCCCCAACGGGCGACGGCCACACGGGGCCGAAATATGCCACCGGGGCCGAAATCCGGTGGGAGAACAGGGCCCCGGAGTCGCCAGCCGGTTTCGGAGAGTAGTTGTGGCACGCCGATGCGCGCAGCATCACTTACGAAGGGTTATGGTGGAAACCCCCCCTCGGGCCGGTCCATCTCCCCCCCATGGACCGGCCCGATTTTTTGTGCCCTGACGCCGGGCCCCCGCACCGCCCGCCCCGTCCCTGAGGCGAAGCCTCCGGATATGGTCATGGCCATGTCGAACCAGTTCCCCCCGCCGCCCCGGCACCCGCAGGCAGGCCTGCCCGGCTACCCCGGCCCCGCGACGGATCCCGCGTACGGCTTCGGGCCGGTACAGCCGCAGAAGATGCCGGGCGGTGTCCGGGCATCACAGATCATCATCTGGACGCTTTCCGGGATGTGCGTGCTCGGTTCCGTCCTCGGCGGCGTGCTGTACGGGCCGCAGACCGCGGGCGCGGTGCTCGGGAGCAACTTCCTGCTCATACCGCTGTGCGTGCTGGCCTTCCGCTACCACCTGCCCGGCAACGGCAAGCGTGTCGCGTCGATCGTGCTCAGCAGCGTGCAGATCCTGGTCGGCTTCGGCGCCCTTGGCCGGGGCGGCGGCCTCGGCGCGCTCATCCTGGCGGGCTGCTCGATCGCGCTCGTGATCATGCTCAGCCAGGGCTACGCCGGTGACTGGTTCAAGCGGGCGCGCACCCCTGACCCCGCGCAATGGCAGGGGCAGGGGTACGCAGGCTGAGGCGTTCCGGCGTAACTAGCCGCGTCCCGCCCAGATGTTCGTCCCCGGCGTGGACACGGCGAACGTGTCGATCTCGGCGAGCTCCTCGTCCGTGAGCTTCGGACCCGCGAGGGCCGCCACGTTCTCCTCCAGCTGCTTCACGCTGGAGGCGCCGATGAGCGCGGACGTCATCCGCTCGTCGCGAAGGACCCAGTTCAGCGCCAGTTGCGCGAGCGACTGGTCTCGGCGGGCCGCGATGTCGTTCAGGCCATTGAGCCGGCGCACGACCTCATCGCTCAGGAGGTCGGGGTCGAGCGACTTGCCCTGCGTGGCACGCGAACCCTCGGGGATGCCCTTGAGGTACTTGTTCGTGAGCAGCCCCTGCGCGAGCGGCACGAACGAGATGCAGCCCATGCCCGCGCCTTCGAGCGTGTCGAGCAGCCCGTCGTCCTCGGTCCAGCGGTTGATCATCGAGTACGAGGGCTGGTGGATGAGCGCGGGCACGCCCATCTCCCGCAGCAGCCGCGCCGCTTCGGCGGTCTGCTCGCTGTTGTACGAGGAGACGCCCACGTACAGCGCCTTGCCCTGCCGGACGGCGGATGCGAGCGCTCCCATCGTCTCTTCGAGCGGCGTTTCGGGGTCGAAGCGGTGCGAGTAGAAGATGTCGACGTAATCGACACCCATCCGCTTCAGTGAGGCGTCGAGGGACGAAAGCAGGTACTTCCGCGAACCCCACTCGCCGTACGGGCCGGGGTGCATGAGGTAGCCCGCCTTGGTCGAAATGACCAATTCGTCGCGGTACGGGGCGAAGTCCTGGGCGAACAGCTTGCCGAAGTTGAGCTCGGCGGAACCGGCCGGCGGGCCGTAGTTGTTCGCCAGGTCGAAGTGGGTGACGCCCAGGTCGAACGCGCGGCGCAGGATCGCGCGCTGGCTCTCCAGGGACTTGTCGTCACCGAAGTTGTGCCACAGGCCGAGGGAGACGGCGGGCAGCTTCAGGCCGCTGCGGCCCGTGCGCCGGTACTCCATGGCGTCGTAACGGTCCGCTGCCGCTTGGTACAGAGACGTGTCGTTCATGGGTACGAAGCTACTTCAGCACCGGATCTCGCGGGGGCAGGGCCCGGATCACCCGCGGGCAGAACCCCGGCCTCACAGCGGTAGGCTTTCGCCTTCGGGGACTGCCGTCTGCACGGAGGGGCTGAAAGACCGTGAACCTGCGGGACAGGCTGCGCGGCCTGCTGGTCAGGCTGTACGCACGCCGGGTGGAAGGTCATCTGGACCATGACCAGGTGCCCAAGCACATCGGCGTCATCATGGATGGCAACCGACGCTGGGCCAAGGCCGCCGGATCGACCACCGCCCAGGGCCATCAGGCAGGGGCGGACAACATCGGGGAGTTCCTCGGCTGGTGCAGTGAGACGGACGTCAAGGTCGTCACGCTGTGGCTGCTCTCGACGGACAACTTCGACCGGCCCCGGGACGAACTGGGTCCGCTCCTCGGCATCATCGAGGACACCGTCCGCTCGCTGGGCCGCGACGGCCGCTGGCGCGTCCACCACGTCGGCGCCACCGACATCCTGCCCTCGGGGATGCGCAACGTCCTCAAGGAGGCGGAAGAGTCCACGGCCCACGTCGACGGGATAGTGGTCAACGTCGCGATCGGCTACGGCGGCCGCCAGGAGATCGCCGACGCCGTCCGCTCGATGCTGCTCGACGCCGCGGACAAGGGCGAAACGCTCGAAGAGGTGGCCGACAAGGTTGACGTCGATCTCATCGGCAAGCACCTCTACACCAGGGCCCAGCCCGACCCGGACCTGGTGATCCGAACGAGTGGAGAGCAGCGTCTGTCCGGCTTCATGCTCTGGCAGACGGCCCACTCCGAGTACTACTTCTGTGAAGTTTTCTGGCCGGCCTTCCGCAAGGTCGATTTCCTGCGCGCGCTGCGTGATTACGCGGCCCGGCACCGGCGCTACGGCGGCTGACACCGCCGGGGCGCACGGGAAGTGCCCATGTCGATGAGGTGTGGGTAACCCAGAGTTCACGGACGCGCCGTCATATGCCCTGGCATGGCTGCGCTTGTTCGAGGGAATAAGCCTTCCAGGTCGACATCCGATTCACGGATGTCGTATCTCAGCGGGCGGCATGGGGCCGTCCGCCCGGGAGGCCCTTTGCACCAGGACGACCGTGCGGTGAGTACGGGCGAAGCGGAGGGCCGGAGCTCGGCCCGCGCACTGGGGTCCGAGACCGGCCCGGATTTCTCCCGGCATCCTTCCCGTCGCTCCCCGACCTCATCCGAGGGGGTACGTCCTTCCGTGGTGACCAGCACAAAGCGCCGCATGCCCGACAGGCGCACCTATGTTCTCGACACCAGCGTTCTGCTCGCAGACCCGAATTCCATGAACCGCTTCGACGAGCACGAAGTCGTGCTTCCCGTCGTCGTGGTCACGGAGCTCGAGGCGAAGCGGCACCATCCCGAGCTCGGCTACTTCGCCCGGCAGGCCCTGCGCCTCCTGGACGACTGCCGGGTGAGGCACGGTCGCCTGGACGCGCCGATCCCGATCGGCGACCTGGGCGGCACGCTGCGAGTCGAGCTCAACCACTCCGATCCCGGCGTGCTTCCGGCCGGCTACCGGTTGGGGGACAACGACTCACGGATTCTCGCCGTCGCACGCAACCTCCAGGCAGAGGGATACGACGTCACCGTCGTGTCCAAGGATCTGCCCCTGAGGATCAAGGCGTCCTCGGTCGGCCTCCTCGCGGAGGAGTACCGCGCCGAGCTCGCCATCACGGACTCCGGCTGGACCGGAATGTCCGAACTGACCCTCTCCGGGGAACAGGTGGATCTCCTCTTCGAGGAAGACACTCTGTATGTACCGGAGGCGGCGGACCTGCCCGTTCATACGGGCCTGACCATCCAGTCCGAGAGGGGCAAGGCACTCGGCCGCGTCACGGCAGAGGGCAATGTCCGCCTCGTACGCGGTGATCGTGAGGCCTTCGGCCTCAAGGGGAGGAGTGCGGAGCAGCGCATCGCGCTCGATCTGCTGCTCGATCCGGACATCGGCATCATGTCGATGGGCGGCCGTGCGGGCACCGGCAAGTCGGCGCTCGCGCTCTGCGCGGGCCTGGAGGCCGTCCTGGAGCGCCGCCAGCACCAGAAGGTGATGGTCTTCCGGCCGCTGTACGCGGTGGGCGGGCAGGAGCTCGGCTATCTGCCCGGCACCGAGGCCGAGAAGATGGGCCCCTGGGCGCAGGCGGTCTTCGACACGCTCGGCTCGGTGGCGGGCAAGGCGGTCATCGAAGAGGTGACGGCGCGCGGGATGCTCGAAGTGCTCCCGCTCACCCATATCCGCGGGCGCTCGCTGCACGACGCGTTCGTGATCGTCGACGAGGCCCAATCCCTGGAGCGAAACGTTCTTTTGACCGTTCTGTCCAGGATCGGAGCTAACTCCCGAGTCGTACTGACCCACGACGTCGCCCAGCGCGACAACCTCCGAGTGGGGCGGTACGACGGGGTAGTTGCCGTCGTCGAGAAGCTGAAGGGCCACCCGCTCTTCGCCCACGTCACGCTCACCCGCTCGGAGCGTTCGCAGATCGCGGCGCTCGTGACCGAAATGCTGGAGGACGGACAGATCTGAGCCAGTTCACCCTGGTTACGCGGTAGTTGGCGCCGCCCGGCGAAGCGAAGGAGCTTAGCCGGGCGGCGTCATGGCGTCCGCCCTTTTCCGAAAAACTCCCGGGGCAAACGAGGTGTGAGCTTTCACACGGCACGGAGAATTGCCTTGCGGCATCCGGCTGGGGCAGAGTCTGGGTCCTGTCAGGCCCCGCATGCGACACACGTGTACCCCCAGAGGTACAGCAACTCAGGAACACCAGAACTTCATAGTGGCCGTCGCATGCCGCCCGAAGCACCACGCGGCACTCCCGTCACGGGAGTTGTCCACCGGGCCCGTGCCTCCCGTGACCGAGAACCAAGCGGAGGCCAGCGTCCAGGGGCACGATTGCGTCCGCGAGGTCACCTATGCGGGCGATGCTGGAAGGAAACCGTGTGAGCCGGATTTCGGTCCGGGGATTCGCCGTGGCATCTGCCACCGCGGTCACCACTGTCGGCGCTGTTGTTGGTGTCGCCTCGGGCAGCACCCAGGGCGCCTCGAACGACAACGACTTCGAGGCGACGGCAAGCGAAGCGACCCTCCTCGCAGACATCCCCGCGGGCCAGCAGGCCCAGGTGCAGACCGCGTCCCTGACGCAGCAGGCCGACGCACAGGCCATGGCTGCGGACACGGCCGCGAAGAAGTCTGCTGCGGAAGCAGCGCGCAAGCAGGCCGCCGAGTCGGCGATCGCCAAGCAGAAGGCCGCCGAGAAGGCGGAGAAGGCGGAGGCAGCCCAGAAGGCCGCCGACGCGAAGGAGCGCAAGGAGGCCGAGTCCAAGGCCAGCCGCTCCTCCACGCGTGACGCCTCGTCCTTCAGCACGCAGTCCTCGTACTCCGTCTCGCAGGTTCAGGCGATGGCACGGCAGATGGTCCCCGGTGACCAGTTCCAGTGCTTCAGCAACATCGTCAACCACGAGTCCACCTGGAACTACAAGGCCAGCAACGCCTCTTCCGGCGCGTACGGCCTCGTCCAGGCGCTGCCCGGCTCCAAGATGGCCTCGGCCGGAGCCGACTGGCAGACGAACCCCGCCACGCAGATCAAGTGGGGCCTGGGCTACATGAACGACCGCTACGGCAGCCCGTGCGGCGCCTGGGAGTTCTGGCAGGCGAACAACTGGTACTGAGTCGCGGCTCAGCTCAACCTTTCGAGGCCCCTCACCGTCAATCGGTGGGGGGCCTCAGCCGTGTACGGTCAGTCGGACAACTTCCAGGGGGGAGTGGTGGGGAAAGACGGGGGAAGAGGACGGATCATGTCGCGAGTACCAGGGTGGATCGGCCGGCTCGGCGCCGGGCTGTCTCAGATGGGCGAGCGGATGGGGCGCGATGAGCCCGATTCCGGCCCGCTGGACGACGTGAGAACGTCCCGGAGGTCGGCCCACGAAGAGGCCGCCGCCGCCGATCTGGCGGCCGAGGCGGCCGCCGGCGTGGATCCGGAGCAGGTCGTCCCCGCACCGCCCGCGTACGCGCCGGCCGTGTCCGCGCGGCCCGATCCCGTCGCGGCGGTGCCGTGGGGGATGCGGGTCGCCGCCGAGGCCGGCTGGCGCCTTCTCGTACTCGCGGGCACGATCTGGGTGTTGATGAAGGTCATCAGCGCCGTCCAGCTCGTCGTCTTCGCCTTCGTCGCGGCGCTGCTCATCACCGCGATGCTCCAGCCGACGGTGGTCCGGCTCAAGCGGCTCGGGCTGCCCAGGGGCCTCGCGACGGTCGTCACGGCCGTACTGGGCTTCGTCATCATGGGTCTTGTCGGCTGGTTCGTCGTCTGGCAGGTCATGGACAACGTGGACACGCTGTCCAGCCAGGTCCAGGACGGCATCGACGATCTGCGCAACTGGCTGCTCAACAGCCCGTTCCACGTGACCGAGGACCAGATCAACAACATCGCCAAGAGCCTGCGCGAGGCGGTCGGCGCGAACACCGAGGAGCTGACGTCGGCGGGCCTCGAAGGCGTCACCGTGATCGTGGAGGCCATGACCGGCATCCTGCTCGCGATGTTCTCGACGCTGTTCCTGCTCTACGACGGCAAGCGCATCTGGCAGTGGGTCCTCAAGCTGGTCCCGGCGCCCGCGCGGCCCGGTATCGCGGGGGCGGGGCCGCGGGCGTGGCGCACGCTGACCGCCTATGTGCGCGGCACGGTGATAGTGGCTCTGATCGACGCGATCTTCATCGGCATCGGGATCTACTTCCTCGGCGTGCCGATGGCGGTGCCGCTCGCCGTCTTCATCTTCCTGTTCGCGTTCATCCCGCTGGTGGGTGCGGTCGTCTCGGGCGCGCTCGCCGTGGTGGTCGGTCTGGTGACGCAGGGCGTCTTCACCGGCCTGATGACCCTGGTCGTGGTCCTCGCGGTGCAGCAGATCGAGGGCCACATCCTCCAGCCGTTCATCCTCGGCCGCGCCGTACGGGTGCATCCGCTGGCCGTGGTGCTCTCCGTGGCCGCGGGCGGGCTCGTCGCCGGGATCGGCGGTGCGGTGGTGGCGGTGCCGCTGGTCGCCGTGACGAACACGGTGGTGGGCTACTTGCGGGCGTACTCCCGTGAGGCCGCCCTGAAGCAGTCCCCGCCGCCGCGGGGCGCGACGGCGATGGACGTGGCACCGGTGGAGCCCCCGGCCCCTTCGCCGGGTACCGGCTCCTGACCCCGCACGCACGCGAAGCGGCCCCGCTCAGCAGTTGCTGAGCGGGGCCGCTTAGTTGGATGCGCCGGGCCTCAGGCCAGGACGTCCTCCGAGTCCAGCGTGACGCCGACCGCCTGGATCACCGCGGCGATCTTGACGGCTTCCTGGATCGTCTCGCGGTCCACGCCGGCCTTGCGGAGCACCTGCTCGTGCGAGTCGAGGCACTGACCGCAGCCGTTGATGGCGGAGACGGCGAGCGACCACAGCTCGAAGTCGACCTTCTCCACGCCCGGGTTGCCGATGACGTTCATCCGCAGACCGGCCCGCAGGTTCCCGTACTCCGGGTCGGAGAGCAGGTGGCGCGTGCGGTAGAAGACGTTGTTCATCGCCATGACGGCCGCGGCCGACTTGGCGGCGGTGTACGCCTCGGGGGAGAGGTTCGCCTTCGCCTCGGGCTCCAGCTCGCGCAGCACCTTCGGGGAGCGGGAGGCGATCGCGCAGGCGAGCACCGTGCCCCAGAGCTGCTGCCCGGGCAGGTCCGAGTTGCCGATGACCGAGCCGAGGTTCAGCTTCAGGTCCTTGGCGTAGTCCGGTACGGCGGACTTCAGTTCGTCGAGTGCCATGTCAGAAAGCTCCGTTCACTCGCCCGAGAGCAGCGCGACCGGGTCCAGGGTCTCGTCGCCCTGGGTCCAGTTGCAGGGGCACAGCTCGTCGGTCTGGAGGGCGTCGAGGACCCGCAGGACCTCCTTGGGGTTACGGCCCACGGAACCGGCGGTCACCATCGTGAACTGGATCTCGTTGTTCTGGTCGACGATGAAGACGGCGCGCTGGGCGAAGCCGTCCTCGCCCTCGATGCCGAGGTCACGCATGAGCTCGTGCTTCGAGTCGGCCAGCATCGGGAAGGGCAGGTCGGTGAGGTCCGGGTGGTCCTTGCGCCAGGCGTGGTGCACGAACTCGGAGTCGCCGGAGAAGCCGAGGATCTGGGCGTCGCGGTCAGCGAACTCGTCGTTCAGCTTGCCGAAGGCGGCGATCTCGGTCGGGCACACGAAGGTGAAGTCCTTGGGCCACGCGAAGACGATCTTCCACTTGCCCTCGTAGGTCTTGTGGTCGATCTGCTGGAACTCCGAGCCCTTCTCCAGCGAGACACAGGCAGTCAGATCGAACTGGGGGAACTTGTCACCGACAGTGAGCACGCGCTCTCCTTGCTGCAAAGAAAATCCCTTTTGGGGAGTTTCCTGGGGGGTTGGACTGATGTTGATGGTGGCACAGGGTGCATTGATTATGGAAATAGCTAGAGTGGGTTGTGTTGATCGGACCTGGCTATCAGTCCCCGTAGTAAAGGGGACACCCAAGAAGGAGGAGCGACTTGGCCACCAGCGCCAAGCCCGCGGCCAAGCGCGGCGCCCGTCAGCCGAGCCTCGCCCAGCTGCGTGCCTTCGCCGCCGTCGCCGAGCATCTGCACTTCCGGGATGCCGCCGCCGCGATCGGCATGAGCCAGCCCGCGCTCTCCGGCGCCGTGTCCGCCCTTGAGGAGACACTCGGTGTCACCCTGCTCGAACGTACGACCCGCAAGGTGCTGCTCTCCTCGGCGGGCGAACGGCTCGCGGTGCGGGCCAGGGCCGTGCTCGACGAGGTCGGGGCGCTGATGGAGGAGGCCGACGCGGTGCGCGCGCCGTTCACCGGGGCGCTGCGGCTCGGCGTGATCCCGACCGTGGCGCCGTATCTGCTGCCCACGTTCATCGGACTCGTCCACGAGAAGTACCCGGACCTGGATCTCCAGGTGCACGAGGAGCAGACCTCGTCGCTGATCGAGGGGCTCGGTGCCGGGCGGCTGGACCTGCTGCTCCTCGCCGTACCGCTCGGCGTGCCCGGCGTCACCGAACTGCCCCTGTTCGACGAGGACTTCGTGCTCGTCACGCCGCTCGACCACTGGCTCGGCGGACGCGAGGGCATTCCGCGCGACGCCCTGCGCGAGCTGAACCTGCTGCTGCTCGACGAGGGGCACTGCCTGCGCGACCAGGCCCTGGACATCTGCCGCGAGGCGGGGCGCGCGGACGCCCCGGTGACCACGACCGCCGCCGGGCTCTCCACCCTCGTACAGCTGGTGGCGGGCGGGCTCGGCGTGACGCTGCTGCCGCGCACCGCCGTCCGCGTCGAGACCAGCCGCAGCAACCAGCTGCTCACCGGTTACTTCGCGGACCCGGCGCCGACCAGGCGCATCGCCCTCGCGATGCGTACGGGGGCCGCGCGGGCGGCGGAGTACGAGGCGCTCGCCGTCGCCCTGAGGGGGGCCGTAAAGCCGTTGCCGGTGCGGGTGTTGTGACCCCGCACCGGCAACGTCCGGCTCCCGCTTCCGCTTCCGCTAGGGGAGTTACTCCGTCCGCAGGCCGTCCGGGCGCATCATCCGCCACAGCGGCGGCAGGCTGAGCAGCGTCACGACCGCGACGAGCACGGCCCCCGCACCGGTCAGCGGCAGGAAGATCCACCAGTCCTCGACCGATTTCTCGATCATGCGGACCATGACGAGGCCGAGTCCGAGGCCGCCCGCGACCGCAAGGGCCAGGCCGAGGGCCACCGGGACGGCCGTCTGCCACAGGACCGACCACGCCATCGAGCCGCGCCGCGTGCCGAACGCGGTGAGGGCGGCCAGGAGGCGCTTGCGCTCGCGCAGTTGCTCCAGCATCGACACGAGCATGGATGCCGCGATGAGGACCATCGTGGCCATCGCGCCGATCATCAGGCCGGTCTGGATGGAGGCGTACTGCTTGTCCCGCTCGACCGCTCGCAGCGTCATCACGTCGAGGAACGGGTCGACGCGGGCCGCGGCGTTGCGGACGTACTCCTCGTTGTCCTTCACCTGCGGGTCGACCTGGATCATGGCGCTCGTCTCGGCGTCGACCAGCTCGGCCGGGGAGATCGCGCCGGGGGTGGCGAAGATGCCGTCGTGCAGGTCGCCGCCCGGGTCGGGGCGGGCCTTGACCTCGCGCGTGTCCGCGGGCAGCGTCCACGGCTTGTGCTTGTGGCCGGGCTCCTCCCAGCTCATGGAGTTCAGGTCGATCGGCTTGCCGGGGCGGGCCGTCTCGTCGACCCACTCGTTCATCTCGGCGTCGCCCGTGTGCACGACGAAGGTGTCGCCGTCCTTGCACGAGCTGATCCGGGCCAGCTCGCGCAGGTTCGCGCAGGTGCCGACCGTCAGCTCCGTGGTGGGCCTGAGGTCGTCGGCGTTCTTCAGCTTGCCGGGCTTGACGACGTACGAGGAGACCGTGCCGATGACGTTCTTGACGCCCTTGGTCGTACGGAACGTGTCGATCATCTGCGTGGCGAGATCGCCGTCCCCGACGCTCGCGCGCACCTGGAGCTTGGCCCGCGCGGGGTCGTTGTTCGTGACCCGGTCGAAGTCGTTGTGCATCGAGCCGAACATCATCTGGAGGGCGATGGCGCCCGCCACCGCGACCGTGATGCCGCTGACCGCGCGGGCCGCCGTGCCGCTGCTCAACTGGAGCCTGCGGATGGCCAGCTGCCAGGGCACGGGTCCTCCGCGCACCTTGGCCACGGCCGCTTCGACCAGCCAGGGCAGCAGCGCGGCGAGGCCGATCAGGGTGAGCGACGCGCCCAGGCCGATGGCGAAGACCGGCGGGGTCAAGTCGCCCGCGAGGCGGCCCGACGCGAGCAGGATGCCGATGCCGGCCACCGGCATCAGGACACGCCACCAGATGCGGCGCTTGCGGGGCTTCGCGCTGCGGAAGACGCCCAGGGGTTCGATGGAGACGGACCGCAGCGAGATCAGCGTGACCACGAAGGCGGTCAGCGGGACGGCCACCAGGACGAGTACCGCGAGGACGGGCACCGGCGTCACGTCGGTCGCGAAGGCGCTGACCTTCCAGACGTCGAACACGCCGAGCAGCTCGCGCAGGCCCAGGAAGGCGACGGCGCCGAAGACCAGGCCGAGCAGCGCGCCGCACAGGGCCTCGCCCGCGGCGATCCTGCGCACCGCCTGTGCGTCCGCGCCGACCAGCCGCAGCGCGGCGAGGCGCTTGTCCCGCCGCTCGCCGCCGAAGCGGACCGCAGTGCCGATGAAGATGACCACGGGGGTCAGCAGCACCACGCAGCCCAGGACGACAAGGACGATGAGGATCGGGTCCAGCGGCTTCGGCGGTTCCTTGTAGCCGAACTTCACGATGCGGTGGCCGCCCTTGGCCTGGGTGAGGGCGTCGGAGCCGGTGTAGAAGTACAGCTCCCGGGGGTGGACCAGGCCGGGGTCGCCGATGGTGCCCGTGATGCGGTAGTTCGCGAAGCGCTCCTTGAGGAGCTTGCCCTCCGAGCTGTTCATGAGGTCGCGCAGGGCGGGCGAGACGACCATCTCGCCGTCCGCGGGCAGCTTCGTCAGGCCGGGCGGCAGGGCCGGGTGCTTGCCCTCGGCGCGCACCACGCGGCCGGCCACGGTCGAGTCCCGGAAGTCGGTGTCGGCGTAGCGGGTGAGGACGCTGGTGTCGGACCGCTTGTGCTCCTTGCCGTCGAACTGGCCCTCGGCGGAACGGGCCACCGAGCGGTCCTCCCGGTGCTGGAGCAGGTTCGGCACGGAGGCCGCGCCGAGCAGCAGCGCCACGCCGAGGCCGACGCCGACCGCGGTCATGATCGTGCGGGCCCAGCCCGCACGGCCGCCGCCGACGGCGAAGCGTATGCCCATCACGAGATCGCGGGTCCAGGCGCGGACGCCTGTCGGCGCGGTGTGCCCGGGGTACGGCGCCTCGGGCCCCGTACGGGCCTTCGCCCGGGTGTCGAGGCTCATACGGCCCGCTCCATGTCGCGTGACTTGCCGTCGCGCACGACGATCTCGCGGTCGGAGTAGGCGGCGACCCGCGTCTCGTGCGTGACCAGGACCACGGCGGCGTTCGTCGAGCGCGCGGCGTCGGTGAGCAGCTCCATCACGCGCTCGCCGTTGAGCGAGTCGAGCGCGCCGGTCGGCTCGTCGGCGAAGAGGACGCGCGGATTGGTGGCGAGCGCGCGGGCCACGGCGACGCGCTGGCCCTGGCCGCCGGAGACCTCGCCGGGGCGCTTGCCGAGCAGGTCGTCGACCTCCAGGCGCTCCATCCAGGTCTGCGCGGTGCGCTCGGCGTCCTTGCGCTTGGCGCCGTTGAGCCGCAGCGGAAGCGCGACGTTCTCCACGCACGTCAGCTCGGGCACCAGCTGCCCGAACTGGAAGACGAAGCCGAACTCGCTGCGGCGCAGGGCGCTCAGCGCGGCGTCCGGCAGCCCCGCGAGCTCGCGGCCGTTGTACGTGATGGAGCCCGCGTCGGGCTTCACGATCCCGGCGAGGCAGTGCAGGAGCGTGGACTTGCCGGAGCCGGAGGGGCCCATCACGGCGACCACCTCGCCGGGGTGGATGGAGAACTCCGCGCCGTCCAGCGCGGTCGTCGGACCGTACGTCTTGCGCAGGCCGGACGCGGTGAGAAGGGAACCTGCGGGGGTCATGCGGAGCGCACCTCCTTGGCGAGCTTGCCGAGGCGTGCGGCGGCCAGTTCGAGCCAGCGCAGATCGGCTTCGAGGTGGAAGAGCGCGTGGTCGCAGATCAGCTGGTCGGCGAGATCGCCCTTGCGCTTGCGGTCGGTGAGGATGCGCATCAGGCGCAGGTGCTCGGCGCGCTGGGCGTCGAGCATCTCCGAGGCGTCGCGGTCGGTGAGGAGCGCGAGGACGACCTTCGTGTAGAGGGTCGACTGGAGGTAGGGCTCGGGCTTCTCCGGGGTCGCGAGCCACTGCTCGACGTCGGTGATGCCGGCGTCGGTGATCGCGTAGCGCTTGCGCTCGGGGCCGCCGTCCGTCTCTATGCCGTCGACCTCGACGAGGCCGTTCTTCAGGAGGCGGGACATGGTCGAGTAGACCTGCCCGTAGTGCAGGGGCTTGTCGTGACCGAACTTCTCGTCGAAGGTGCGCTTGAGGTCGTAGCCGTGGCGCGGGCCCGACTCTAGGAGGCCGAGGAGGGTGTGACCGATGGACATGCGGAGCACTCTACACCGTGTGTATACG
>NZ_JBNNJZ010000023.1:0-39933 GCF_050270335.1 Streptomyces sp. NPDC059900 | reverse complement strand
GTGCGGAGATCAGCAGACTGTAATGATGAGGCCCCCGCACGTGTTGACTCAGACCACCACCAGGGTCCTTGAACCGAGTGACCTGGACGCCGCGCTCGCCGTGCTCGACCGCGAGCCGGTGGCCAACGCCTTCGTGACCTCACGGGTCCGGGTCGCGGGCCTCGACCCCTGGCGCCTCGGCGGCGAGATGTGGGGCTGGTACCAGGACGGAATGCTGGAGTCCCTCTGCTACGCGGGCGCGAACCTCGTCCCGATCTGCGCGACCCCGCGAGCGATCCGCGCCTTCGCCGACCGCGCCCGCAGGGCAGGCCGCCGCTGCTCCTCCATAGTCGGCCCCGCCGAGCCCACGGCCCAGCTCTGGCGCCTCCTCGAACCCTCCTGGGGCCCCGCCCGCGAAGTCCGCGCCCAGCAGCCCCTGATGGTCACCGACCGGCTCCCGGCGGACATCGTCCCCGATCCGTACGTCCGTCGCGTCCGCAAGGACGAGATGGAGACGATCATGCCTGCGTGCGTGGCGATGTTCACCGAGGAGGTCGGCATCTCGCCGCTCGCCGGCGACGGCGGCCTGCTCTACCAGGCCCGCGTCGCCGAACTGGTCGGCGCGGGCCGCTCGTTCGCGCGCCTCGACCGTGACGGCAAGGTCATCTTCAAGGCCGAGATCGGCGCGGCCACGGCGCAGGCCTGCCAGGTGCAGGGCGTCTGGGTGGCCCCCGAGTACCGCGGCCAGGGCTACGCGGCGCCCGGCATGGCAGCCGTCCTGCGCTACGCCCTCGCGGACGTCTCCCCGGTCGTCAGCCTCTACGTCAACGACTTCAACACCGCGGCCAGGGCGGCGTACCGGCGGGTGGGCTTCCAGGAGGTCGGGGCGTTCATGAGCGTCCTGTTCTAGCTCCCCCTTCCAGCCCCCGGCGACTCCCGCGACCCGCACCGCGCCCCTCACCCACCCCGCGTCCGCGAGTTAAAGTTCGGCGCATGACTGACGACGTCGCGATCGGGCCCCTGGACCTCGCCACGCACGTGGACGAAGCGCTGCGGGTGCAGGCCCACGCCTTCGGGCTCAGCGACGACGAGGTGTCCGTACGGCGGCAGATCGTGCTGCGGCACATCACCTACCCCGGCGCCCGCGCCCTTGGCGCCACCACCCCCGAGGGCCGGCTCGTCGGCTTCGTCTACGGCATGCCCAACGACCGCGGCCACTGGTGGTCCACGGTCGTCGAACCGTATCTGCGCGCCGGTGACCTGGACGGATGGCTCGACGACTCCTTCGTGATCACCGAGCTCCACGTCCAGCCCGGACACCAGAACCGCGGAGTCGGCCGCACCCTGATCACCACCATCACGGACGCCGTCCGCCAGCCCCGCTCGATCCTCTCCGCGATCGACACGGAGAGCCCCGCACGCGGCCTCTACCGCTCCCTGGGCTACGCGGACCTGGCCCGCAACGTCCAGTTCCCCAGCGCATCGAGGCCGTACGCGGTGATGGGTGCCCCGCTGCCGCTCAGGCGGCCGGGCGCCTAACCGATTTCCGCCCGCGCCCACGGCCCGCGTAACCTCCTGCCCATCACCCTTTCCACGCAGGAGTTCACCATGGCCCAGGTCCAGCGCATGTCCCGATTGATGATCAAGACACTGCGCGACGACCCGGCGGACGCCGAGACGCTCAACCACAAGCTCCTCGTCCGGGCCGGATACGTCCGCCGCACCGCCGCAGGCATCTGGTCCTGGCTGCCGCTCGGCAAGAAGGTCCTGGAGAACATCACCCACGTCGTGCGCGAGGAGATGGACGCCATCGACGCCCAGGAGGTCCTGCTGCCCGCGCTCCTGCCCAAGGAGTCGTACGACGCCACGGGCCGCTACGACGAGTACGGCGACCTGCTGTTCCGCCTCAAGGACCGCAAGGGCGCGGACTACCTCCTCGGTCCCACGCACGAGGAGATCTTCACCCAGATCGTCAAGGACCAGTGCTCGTCCTACAAGGACCTGCCGGTGATCCTGTACCAGATCCAGACGAAGTACCGCGACGAGGCCCGTCCCCGCGCCGGTGTGCTCCGCGGCCGCGAGTTCCAGATGAAGGACTCGTACTCCTTCGACACGACCGACGAGGGCCTTGGCGAGTCCTACGACCTGCACCGCGCCGCGTACATCAAGATCTTCGAGCGCCTCGGCCTCGACCACCGCATCGTCTCCGCCGTCTCCGGCGCGATGGGCGGCTCCGCGTCCGAGGAGTTCCTGGCGCCCGCGCCGGCCGGCGAGGACACCTTCGTGGACTGCCCCGCCTGCGACTACGCGGCCAACACGGAGGCGGTCTCCTTCGTCGTCACCGAGACCGCCGACGGCTCGGCGCACGGCCCGGTCGAGGACCTGGACACCCCCGACACCCCGACCATCGAGACCCTCGCGGCCCACCTGGGCGTGCCCGCGTCCGCGACCCTGAAGAACCTCCTGGTCAAGGTCGACGGCGAGATCGTCGCCGTGGGCGTCCCCGGTGACCGCGAGGTCGACCTCGGCAAGCTCGGCGAGCACCTCTCGCCCGCCGTCGTGGAACTGGTGACGGCCGAGGACTTCGAGGGCCGCGACGATCTCGTACGCGGATACGTCGGCCCGCAGGGCCTGGACAAGGTCCGCTACATCGCCGACCCGCGGGTGGCCCCGGGAACCGCCTGGATCACCGGCGCGAACAAGGCCGACACGCACGCCAAGAACGTCGTCGCGGGCCGAGACTTCGAGGTCGACGACTACCTCGACGTCGTGGTCGTCGAGGAGGGCGACCCCTGCCCCAAGTGCGGCACAGGACTGAAGCTGGACCGCGCCATCGAGATCGGCCACATCTTCCAGCTCGGCCGCAAGTTCGCCGACGCCTTCCAGCTGGACGTCCTGGGCCAGCAGGGCAAGCCGGTCCGCGTGACCATGGGCTCGTACGGCATCGGCGTCTCGCGCGCGGTGGCGGCGCTCGCCGAGCAGACGGCGGACGACAAGGGCCTGTGCTGGCCCAAGGAGATCGCCCCCGCCGACGTCCACGTGGTGGCCGCGGGCAAGGCCCTCCAGACGGAACTCGCCCTCGACGTCTCCGAGCAGCTGAACGCCGCGGGCGTCCGGGTCCTGGTCGACGACCGGGCGGGCGTCTCGCCCGGCGTGAAGTTCACCGACGCCGAGCTGATCGGTGTCCCGACCATCCTGGTGGCGGGCCGCCGCTCCGCCGAGGGAGTCGTGGAACTGAAGGACCGCCGCACGGGCGAGCGCGAGGAGCTGACGGTGGCGGAGGCCGTTGCGCGGCTGACCGCCTGAGGTATTTCAGCCTGTCCGGCGATTGAGGACGAACCCGGCGAAGCCGGTGACCGACGGTAAGCATCGGTCCCGGCGGAGCCGGGTTTCCGGGAAAGGGCGGGATGGGGGAAAGCCCCGCAGGGACCGCCCCTACAACCACCCCGCGAACTCCAGCAGCAGCTCCGCATCCTGCTCACGGCCCACCCGCCGTGCCCGCACCCCGGACTCCACGGCCCGGAACAGGGTCCACCCCCGCAGCCGCTCCTGATCCACGTCCAGGGACTCGGCCAGCTTCTTCACCCGGCGGCGGGTGATCGACGCCCCGGAGGGCGAGGCGATCAGGTCCTCCACCCGGTCCCGCACCAGACGCGCCAGGTCGAACGCACACTCGCCCACCACTGGATCAGGCCCCACGGCCAGCCACGGCACCCGATCCCCCTGGAGCACCTTGCTCTGCCGGAAGGTGCCGTGCAGCAGCCGCACCTCCGCGTCCCCGCCCAGCAACTCGTCCCGCGCCGCGAGCGCCGCGTCGACCAGCGGTGCGACCTCCGCGTCCGCGGACGCCCGCATCGCGTCGGCCTGCCGCCCCGTCCGCTCGGCGACCGTCTCGAAACGGTGCTCGGCGGGCGGCTCCACCCACAGCCGGCGCAGCGTGCCCGCCGCTTCGAGCAGGGCCTTGGCCTCGGGCAGCGAACGGACCGAGACATCGCGGTGCAGCCGCTCGAGCAGGAGCGCCCCGTCCGACGCGGCGGGATCGAGGAGCCGTACGGCACCGAACCCGCCCCAGTGCGCGAGCGCGGCCCGCTCGCCGGCGGGACGCGACCTCGGCGGTACCAGCTTGAGCACCGCGGGCGTGCCGTCGGCGCACCGCACCAGGACGACGAGGCTGCTGCGCCCGCCGGGCACATGGACCCGTTCGACGGTCAACTCGCGTAGAGCGGCGGCCTCTTCAGCTGCCTCGGGCAGCTTCTCCAGCCAGTCGTCGCCGTCCTGCGCCGTCTCGCCGAGAGCGGTGACGAGACGCGGAGGCGGTTGGAGAGCCATACGCGAGGTGTTCCCTTCCAGACGGTCGTGAGGCCTACGCCTTGGGCGTCGCCGGTGCGGAGCTGTCCGCCCCGGCGACACGCTCGGCGAGACCAGGGAAGGCTACGCTCCCCTCGCGCCACCGCGCCGCACGGACCGCTGCCTCCCGCAGCGCCTCGGCCGCCCGCCCGCGCCGGGCGCCGGTGGAAGCGCGTACGAGATCCGAGTAGACGCCCGCGACCCGCTCCTCCAGCTGCGTCGCGAGCCGCGCGGCCGCCGCGGAGTCCGGCACCGCGAACGGCAGGGCGTAGGCGGCGGCCGATGCCTCGGGCTCGCCGCCCAGGTCGCGCACGGCGCGCTGCAACTCGTCGCGCCGGGCGCGATGCGCGTCGTACGCCGTGCGGGCCTCGGCCCTGCGGCTCTCGCCGATCCGGCCGCCGACGACCCCGAAGCCGTACACGGCGGCGTGCTCGGCGCCGAGGGCCGCCTGTACCGCCTTCAACTCGTCCTTGGTGTCGCTCACTTGTCGCCCTCCGTCAGCAGATACGCGTGCGCCGCGCCCGCGGCGGCCACCGAAGCCAGCAGCCTCGCCAGCTCCGCGGGCGCGTCGAGCAGGGCTTTCCCGCGCTGCTTCGCAAGCTCACGCTCGGCCTTGGCGAGGTCGCGCACGGCGTCCTTCTCGTCCTCGGGGACGGCGGGCTTCGGCGCGGGCGACCCGGAGGGGGATCCGGAAGCGGAGGGAGAACCGGACGGCGAGGCCGGGGGAGCGGCCCCCTCGCCGAGGACCGCCGCGTGCCGCTTCACCTCCGACCGCAGCGGACCTAGGCGTCCGGCCAGCGAGGGGTGCGCGGCGATGACGGCGTCATACCGCCCGAGCAGTTCCTTGCTGTCCACGGCGGCACCGGCGCGCAGTCGTGCGGTGGCGGAAGGATTCTCGTCCGCGTCGGTGGAATCGGAGTCCGAGCAGCCCGGCAGCAGCACGGCCCCGGCCGCCGAGGCGGCGGCCCCGGTCAGCAGAGTCCTGCGGCGCGGACCCTGGCGGGGGTGCGAGGGGGTGGGATACGACGGCACGGCAGACGTCCTCGGCAGGAAGGCCAGAAAGGCAGGCAGTCAGAAGGTGGGCGGGCGAAGCCGGGCGGGAGCCCGGTGATCACCGTACCTTCGGCCGTGCCTCGTACTCGTGAGCGGCTCGAAGCCGGGCGCCCGGCGTCCGCAGAGCGGCCGGACGGCGGGCGGCAACACCCCTCGGGACCGGATACCCTTTGACCTGACACACGACGATCCCACAACAGCACACGCGGCCGAGGAGTCACCCGGATGAGCACCACCCAGAGCGAGAGGCTGCGAGAACTGCTGGAACCGCTCGTCAGCTCGAAGGAACTGGATCTCGAAGAGATCGAAGTGGCCTCGGTCGGACGCAAGCGGGTGCTGCGAGTCGTGATCGATTCGGACGACGGCGTGGACCTGGACCAGATCGCCGAGATCAGCCGCGAACTCTCCGAGAAGCTCGACGAGAGCGACGCGATGGGCGACGGGGAGTACACCCTCGAAGTCGGTTCCCCGGGCGCCGAGCGCCCGCTGACGGAGCACCGCCACTACCTGCGTGCCGTCGGCCGCCTGGTGAAGTTCCAGCTGACGGAGGGCGGCGAGCTGACCGCCCGCATCCTCGAGGTGGACGACGAAGGCGTGGATCTGGAAGTACCGGGCGTGAAGGGGCGCAAGCCCACCGCCCGCAGGCTCACCTTCGACGAGATCGCCAAGGCGCGCGTCGAGGTCGAGTTCAACCGCAAGGACAAGAAGGAAGAGGAGGCGTAGCCGTGGACATCGACATGAGTGCCCTGCGGGGTCTGGTCCGGGAGAAGGAGATCTCCTTCGACCTGCTGGTCGAGGCGATCGAGTCGGCCCTCCTCATCGCCTACCACCGCACCGACGGCAGCTTCCGTCGCGCACGCGTGAAGCTGGACCGCGACAGCGGCCACGTCACGGTGTGGGCGACGGAGGACCCGGCGGACCTGGAAGAGGGCCAGGAGCCCAAGGAGTTCGACGACACCCCGTCCGACTTCGGCCGCATCGCCGCGACGACCGCCAAGCAGGTCATCCTGCAGCGCCTGCGCGACGCCCAGGACGACGCGACCCTCGGCGAGTACGCGGGCCGCGAGGGCGACATCGTCACCGGCGTCGTCCAGCAGGGCCGCGACCCGAAGAACGTGCTCGTCGACATCGGCAAGCTCGAGGCCATCCTGCCGGTGCAGGAGCAGGTGCCCGGCGAGGAGTACGGCCACGGCCTGCGCCTTCGTTCGTACGTCGTCCGGGTGGCCAAGGGTGTCCGCGGCCCCTCGGTCACGCTCTCCCGTACGCACCCCAACCTCGTCAAGAAGCTCTTCGCGCTCGAGGTGCCGGAGATCGCCGACGGGTCGGTCGAGATCTCGGCCATCGCCCGCGAGGCCGGACACCGCACCAAGATCGCGGTGCGCTCGACCCGCTCGGGCCTCAACGCCAAGGGTGCCTGCATCGGTCCGATGGGCCAGCGCGTGCGCAACGTCATGGCCGAGCTCAACGGCGAGAAGATCGACATCGTGGACTGGTCGGACGACCCGGCCGAGATGGTCGCCCACGCGCTCTCCCCGGCCCGGGTCAGCAAGGTGGAGATCGTCGACCTCGCGGCCCGGTCCGCGCGGGTGACGGTGCCGGACTACCAGCTGTCCCTCGCCATCGGCAAGGAGGGCCAGAACGCCCGTCTCGCCGCGCGGCTCACGGGCTGGCGCATCGACATCCGCCCGGACACCGAGCAGCCGCAGGGCTCCTCCGAGGCCTGATCGAGTCCTGAGAGGCCTGATCGAGTCCTGATCAAGACAACAGCCGTTCGATTTTTGCCCCAAAGGGGTGAGGTCGGTGCGGGGAGGTAGACTTAATCGTGTCTGGCCGGACGCAAGCCCGCGCATGCCCTGAACGCACCTGTGTGGGGTGCCGGGAGCGAGCGGCCAAGAGCGATCTGCTGCGCATCGTGGCGAAAGGGGGCGCTTGCGCCCCCGATCCAAGCGGTACGCTGCCCGGCCGGGGTGCGTATATCCACCCCGTCCCGGTCTGTCTCGACCTGGCGGTCCGACGCAGAGCGTTCCCGAGGGCCTTCCGGGCCCCGGGCCCGCTCGACACGGCGGATTTGCGCCGAGCCGTCGAGACAGTTGCCCAGCAGGCAACACCGTAAGGAAGGTCGCGCGGAACCCCGCGCGGCCCTGGTATTCCGCGAGTTGGAAGTAGGTCGAGATTGCGATGAGCACTCGATGAGCACGCGATGAGTACGCCCATGAAGTAGCGACGGTCCGGCGTAACCCGGACCTAAAAGGAGCGAAGTGGCTAAGGTCCGGGTATACGAGCTCGCCAAGGAGTTCGGCGTAGAGAGCAAGGTCGTCATGGCCAAGCTCCAAGAACTCGGTGAATTCGTACGTTCGGCGTCCTCGACGATCGAGGCGCCCGTTGTACGCAAACTGACTGACGCATTGAACCAGGGCGGTGGCAACGGCAAGGCCGCCGCCAAGCCCGGGGCGCCGCGCAAGCAGGCCGCCCCCAAGCCGCCGTCGCCCTCGGGCTCGGCGTCTCCCTCTCCCGCGCAGGCCGCCCGTCCGGGTCCGGCCGCGCCCAAGCCGCCGGCGGCCAAGCCCGCCGCCGCGGCCGACAAGCCCGCGGCCTCGCCGGCCACCCCCGGCCCGCGCCCGGGTCCCAAGCCGCCGACGCCCAAGCCGGCCCCGGCAGCTCCGGCTGCCCCGGCCGCGCCCGCCGCGCCGGTCACCCCGGCTCCGGCCGCCCCGGAGTTCACCGCTCCGCCGGCCGCCCCGGCTGCCTCCTCGGCACCGGCAGGCCCGCGTCCGGGTGCTCGCCCGGGTGCCCCGAAGCCCGGTGCCCGTCCGGCCCCCGGCCAGGGCGGTCAGGGTCAGGGCGGTCGTGGCGACCGCGGCGACAACCGTCAGGGCGCCCCGCGTCCCGGCGGCCAGGGCGGCGCCCCGCGCCCCGGTGGCCGTCCGGCAGGACCGCGTCCCGGCAACAACCCCTTCACCTCTGGTGGCTCCACCGGCATGGCGCGCCCGCAGGCGCCCCGTCCGGGCGGCGCCCCGCGTCCCGGCGGCCAGGGTGGCCCCGGCGGTCCCGGCGGCGCCCCGCGCCCGCAGGGCCAGGGCGGCGGCCAGGGTGCTCCTCGTCCGCAGGGCCAGGGCGGCGCTCGCCCGACGCCCGGCGGCATGCCCCGTCCGCAGGGTGGTGCCCCGCGTCCCGGCGGCGCCCCCGGTGGCGGCGGTAACCGTCCGAACCCGGGCATGATGCCGCAGCGTCCCGCCGCGGGCCCGCGTCCCGGCGGCGGTCCCGGCGGTGGCCGTGGTCCCGGCGGTGGCGGTCGTCCCGGTGGTGGCGGCGGTCGTCCCGGTGGCGGCGGCGGCTTCGCCGGTCGTCCCGGCGGCGGTGGCGGCGGCTTCGCCGGTCGTCCCGGTGGTCCCGGTGGCGGTGGCGGCGGCTTCGCCGGTCGTCCCGGTGGCGGCGGTCGTCCCGGCTTCGGTGGTCGTCCCGGCGGTCCCGGTGCCCGTGGTGGCACGCAGGGTGCCTTCGGCCGTCCCGGCGGGCCCGCCCGTCGCGGTCGCAAGTCGAAGCGGCAGAGGCGCCAGGAGTACGAGTCGATGCAGGCCCCGTCGGTCGGCGGCGTCATGCTGCCGAGGGGCAACGGCCAGGCGGTCCGCCTGTCCCGTGGTGCCTCGCTGACCGACTTCGCCGAGAAGATCAACGCCAACCCGGCGTCGCTCGTCGGCGTGATGATGAACCTCGGCGAGATGGTCACGGCCACGCAGTCCGTGCCGGACGAGACGCTGAAGCTTCTCGCGGACGAGATGAACTTCGTCCTCGAGATCGTCAGCCCCGAGGAGGAGGACCGCGAGCTGCTCGAGTCCTTCGACATCGAGTTCGGCGAGGACGAGGGCGGCGAGGAAGCGCTCATGGCGCGTCCGCCCGTCGTCACGGTCATGGGTCACGTCGACCACGGAAAGACCCGCCTCCTGGACGCGATCCGCAAGACGAACGTCATTGCGGGCGAGGCCGGCGGCATCACGCAGCACATCGGTGCGTACCAGGTCTCCGCCGAGGTCAACGACGAAGACCGCAAGATCACCTTCATCGACACCCCCGGTCACGAGGCGTTCACCGCCATGCGTGCCCGTGGTGCGAAGTCCACCGACATCGCGATCCTCGTGGTCGCGGCGAACGACGGTGTGATGCCGCAGACGATCGAGGCGCTGAACCACGCCAAGGCGGCCGACGTGCCGATCGTGGTCGCGGTCAACAAGATCGACGTCGAGGGTGCCGACCCGACCAAGGTGCGCGGTCAGCTCACCGAGTTCGGTCTGGTCGCCGAGGAGTACGGCGGCGACACGATGTTCGTCGACATCTCCGCCAAGCAGGGCCAGAACATCGAGGCCCTCCTGGAGGCCGTGGTCCTGACCGCGGACGCCTCGCTCGACCTGCGGGCCAACCCGGAGCAGGACGCGCAGGGTATTGCGATCGAGTCCCACCTGGACAAGGGCCGCGGCGCCGTCGCGACCGTCCTGGTCCAGCGCGGTACCCTCCGCGTCGGTGACACGATGGTGGTCGGCGACGCGTACGGCCGAGTCCGCGCGATGCTCGACGACAAGGGCGAGAACGTGAGCGAGGCGGGTCCCTCGACCCCGGTCCTCGTCCTCGGTCTCACCAACGTGCCGGGTGCCGGCGACAACTTCCTGGTCGTCGACGAGGACCGTACGGCCCGTCAGATCGCCGAGAAGCGTGCCGCCCGTGAGCGCAACGTCCGCTTCGCCCGCAAGGGTGTGCGGTTCTCCCTGGAGAACCTGGACGAGGCCCTCAAGGCCGGTCTGGTGCAGGAACTCAACCTCATCATCAAGGGCGACGCGTCCGGTTCGGTGGAGGCTCTCGAGTCTTCGCTGCTCCAGCTCGACGTCGGCGAAGAGGTCGACATCCGCGTCCTGCACCGCGGCGTGGGTGCGGTCACCGAGTCGGACATCGACCTGGCGACCGGCTCCGACGCGATCGTGATCGGCTTCAACGTCCGTGCGGCCGGTCGTGCCGCGCAGATGGCCGACCGCGAAGGCGTGGACGTCCGGTACTACTCGGTCATCTACCAGGCGATCGAAGAGATCGAAGCGGCCCTCAAGGGCATGCTCAAGCCGGAGTACGAAGAGGTCGAGCTCGGCACGGCGGAGATCCGCGAGATCTTCCGCTCGTCCAAGCTGGGCAACATCGCCGGTGTTCTTGTCCGGTCGGGCGAGGTCAAGCGCAACACCAAGGCGCGCCTCATCCGCGACGGCAAGGTCATCGCGGAGAGCCTCAACATCTCCGGTCTGCGCCGCTTCAAGGACGACGTCACCGAGATCCGCGAAGGGTTCGAGGGCGGTATCAACCTCGGCAACTTCAACGACATCAAGATCGACGACGTCATCGCGACGTACGAGATGCGCGAGAAGCCGCGAGGCTGATCACCGCAGCTCATGTCGGGGCCGGTCGAGGGGAGTGAAATCCCGTCGATCGGCCCCGGCCGTTCCGTGTACGGTTCTTGTGTCCCTGCCAAGTGGTTGGCGGGGCACGACCCCGAACCGGCGGGACATCCGGACACACATGTATGTGGGGACTCTGTCCTTCGATCTGCTCCTCGGCGACGTTCGCTCGCTGAAGGAGAAACGCTCCGTCGTCCGCCCTATCGTCGCCGAACTCATCCGCAAGTACGCGGTGAGCGCGGCGGAAACCGGGAACCAGGACCTCCATCGCAGGGCCGAGATCGGC
Source organism: Streptomyces sp. NPDC059900 (assembly GCF_050270335.1). NCBI lineage: Bacteria > Bacillati > Actinomycetota > Actinomycetes > Kitasatosporales > Streptomycetaceae > Streptomyces > Streptomyces sp. NPDC059900. Next base: position 28,839 of record NZ_JBNNJZ010000023.1, on the reverse strand, counting down.
CTGGCGATGGTCTCCGGGGAGACGGGGCACCTCACCGACGTACTGGACCGGTGCGAGCGCATGGTCGCCGCCCGTCCCGAGGTGGAGCTGCTCTCCGTTCGACGCAGGCTCCACGGCGACGAAGACTGATTGCACAGCAAGGCGAAGAAGGAGACGGAGCAGTGGCCGACAACGCGCGGGCGAAAAGGCTGGCGGACCTCATCCGAGAGGTGGTTGCCCAGAAGCTGCAGCGCGGGATCAAGGACCCGCGGCTCGGTACGCATGTGACCATCACGGACACCCGGGTCACGGGTGACCTGCGGGAGGCGACCGTCTTCTACACGGTCTACGGGGACGACGAGGACCGCGCGTCGGCCGCCGCCGGCCTGGAGAGCGCCAAGGGCGTCCTCCGTTCGGCGGTCGGCGCGGCGGCGGGCGTGAAGTTCACCCCGAGCCTCACCTTCGTGGCGGACGCGCTGCCGGACAACGCACGGGCCATCGAGGACCTCCTCGACAAGGCCCGCCTCTCGGACGAGAAGGTGCGCGAGGTGTCCGCGGGCGCCGAGTTCGCCGGCGGGGCCGACCCGTACCGCAAGCCCGAGGACGAGGCAGACGACGAAACGGACGGCGACGCCCGCGCATGAGCAACACCGGCAACAAGACGCCGGACGGCCTTGTCATCGTCGACAAGCCGTCCGGCTTCACTTCGCATGACGTGGTGGCCAAGATGCGCGGGATCGCCAAGACCCGCCGCGTCGGCCACGCGGGCACCCTCGACCCCATGGCGACGGGCGTGCTCGTCCTCGGCGTCGAGCGGGCAACCAAACTCCTCGGCCACCTCGCGCTGACGGAGAAGGAGTATCTCGGCACGATCCGGCTCGGCCAGAACACGGTCACGGACGACGCCGAGGGAGAGCTGACCTCGTCCGCCGACGCGTCGGGCATCAAGCGCGACGCCATCGACGCGGGCATCGCCAAGCTCTCCGGCGACATCATGCAGGTGCCGTCGAAGGTCAGCGCCATCAAGATCGACGGCAAGCGGTCGTACACCAGGGCGCGCGAGGGCGAGGACTTCGAGATCCCCGCCCGCCCGGTGAAGATCTCCGCATTCACCGTGTACGACGTCAGGGACGCGGTGGCCGAGGACGGCACCCCCGTACTCGACCTGGTCGTGTCGGTGGTCTGCTCGTCGGGGACGTACATCCGCGCCCTCGCCCGTGACCTCGGCGCGGATCTCGGGGTCGGCGGCCATCTGACGGCGCTGCGGCGCACCCGCGTCGGGCCGTACAAGCTGGATTCCGCCAAGACCATCGACCAGCTCCAGGAGGAGCTGACGGTGATGCCGGTGGCGGATGCGGCCGCCGCCGCGTTCCCGCGCTGGGACGTGGACGAGAAGCGGGCGCGGCTGCTGCTCAACGGCGTACGGATCGAGATGCCGGAGGAGTACGCGGGAGTCGGGGCCGTCGCCGTCTTCGACCCGGAGGGCCGGTTCCTGGTGCTTGCCGAGGAGCTGAAGGGCAAGGCCAAGAGCCTGGCCGTCTTCGCCTGAGCCCGGGCGATCTCGCCAGGGCTGCTTCGCCCGGGCCGATCGTGCCCGGGCCGGCCCGTTCGCGGGTCTTCGCCGTGGAGCGGCGGACAGCTGTGCGTGTGGCAGCGCGCCGCTCCACGGCAACTCCCCCCACCTCAAGTTGTATCCATCGCGCCCTGCCGATTCACCCCATCAGGTGGGCGCTCGGAGTGAAATGAGGGAGTGGAAGGGGGCGCGTTCGCGACGCGTTCTGTCCCGCTGATCACCGCCGACCTACGGTCAGTAGATACGGGGCGTTCGCGGGAGGTTCGGGCATGGCGGGACAAAGTGACCCGACGGCGCTCGACCGTGCCCTGGTACGGATCTGCGATCTGGCCGGGCGCCCGCGGGGGATGGGATTCGCCGCCGACGACCATGGCACGGTGATCACCAGCCATGAAGCCGTCGACGGTCTCGCGCGGCTCGTGCTGCACGCGGCGGGGGAGCGCGTCTGCGTGGCGACCGCCGACGCCGTGGTGGCCCTCCCCGAAGCCGACCTGGCCCTCGTTCGCACGGAGGGTCTCGGCCTGCGCCCCCTGCCCGTCACGATCCGTGACACCGTCCCCGTCGGCACCTACGTCCACCTCGTCGCGCGCGGCCGGCGTGAGGCGCGGGTCCTCGGTCCGGCGCCGGTGACGTACACCGCGACGGACCGCTTCCATCTGCTCGACGGCGCCATGGAGCTGGCGATCGGTACGGACGGCGCGGACGCGCTGCGGCTCGGGGGCGGGGCCGCGGGCGGCCCTGTCGTCGACGTCTCGTCCGGCGCCGTGCTGGCCGTCCTCGGGACCGCGCTGCACGGCGAGCACAGCGCGGCGGGGTTCGCCGTGCCGCTGCGGGAGGCTGCCGCCGCCGATCCGGGAGGGCCGCTCGCCGAGCTCCTCGCCCGTAACGCGGCGACCGTTCCCGCGTACGGCTGCGATCTGAACCTGGCGGGCGCGCTGCACCTCGCGGCGACCTCGGTGGGCTCCGACGGGCCGCGGCCCGCCCTCCTCGAACCGGTCGAACGCCCGGACACCACGCGGGAGTTGACCGAATTCACCGCCGGAACCGCACAGGTGCTCGGCCTCGTCGGCGACCCCGGAACCGGCCGTACGACGGAACTCACCGCCCTGGCGGCCTGCCGCGCGCGCGGCACCGAACCGGCCCCCACGCTGTGGCTGCGCGGCGCCGACCTCCAGGGCGCGGACACGGGCGTGGGCGACGCCGTCGAGCGTGCCCTTGAGCGGGCCGGGCGGATCCTGGAGGCCGCGGACGGCTCGCTCGCCGATGCGGAGGACGGGCTCGGGGACATCTCCGCGGGGCGGGTCGCGCGGCTCGTGCGGGACGAGGGGCGGGCGTTGTTGCTGCTGCTCGACGGGCCCGAGGAGATGCCGCCGGTCCTCGCCCACCGGCTCGCGGAGTGGAGCGCGGGCACGGCCGGCTGGCTGCGGGAGACGGGCGCGCGGCTGGTGGTGGGCTGCCGTGCCGAGTACTGGGAGGAGGCCGGGGCGCACTTTCCCGCGGCGCTCTCGGCGGGGTGCGTGCAGTTGGGGGATCTGCCCGAGGAGCAGGCGCGGACCGCCCGTGCGCGGTACGGCATCCCGGACGGAGCGCTCGCCGGGGCCGATGCGCGGCATCCACTCGCCCTGCGGCTGCTGGCCGAGGTGCGGGCGGCCCTGCCGGACGAGCCGCCGCCGGGGCGCCCGGACCGCGAGGAGATCTTCGAGGCCTACCTCGACGTGCTGTGCCTGCGGGTGGCGGTGCGGCTCGCGGCGGCGAACGGACTTCGGGGCGCGGCCGTACGGCGCCTGGCGGCGAAGGTGTCCGGGCAGGTGCACGAGGCTGCGCGGCGGTCTCTGGGGCCGGGGCAGGGGGAGCTCGACCGGGCGTCGTTCGAGGACGTGTTCCCGTGGGGGTCGGGATGGGCGTCCGCGGTCCTCACGGAGGGGCTGCTCGTCCCTGCCGGGGACGGGTACCGCTTCGCGCACGAGGAACTCGCGGACTGGATCCAGGGGACGCATCTGGATGTGGACGGGGCTCTGTGGTCCCTCGTGCACCGGCACCGTCAGGAGGTGCCCGGGGAGGCGGCCCTGCCGGTGCCCCGGCACCGGGTCGGTCCCGTGATCCAGGCCCTGCTGTTCCTGGGCCGCCAGCGGGGCCCCGGGGAACTGGAGGCGCGGCTGCGGGACTTGGCGCAGTTCACGGCGTCCTGCCCGGCGCCGGTTGCGTCGGCCCCCGGCGGCGTGGGCAGGCGTTCCGCAGGGTGGGCGCAACCCCAGGCGCCGGGTGCCGATGAACCGGGGGACGCGGGCAACGCCCCAGCGCCGCCGGGTGCCGATGAACCGGGAGACGCGGGCCACGATCCCGCACCGCCGGGGGCAGCGGACGATGCCCGGTGGTGGGCCGGTCACCTGGTCAGGGAGACCCTCTCGCGGGTGGGCGACGCGGGGCCCTACCTCGGGCTGCTCGAAGACCTCGCCCGGCAGCGCAGCTACCCCGCCGAGTTCTGGCTGACCCTGCCCCTCGCCGACGACGACCGCTTCGACCTGCTGCGCACGGCAGTCATCCACGACCCCCCGCCCGGCCCCCCGCAGGGACGCCGCTGCCTGGACGCGGTAGCCGAACTCCTGGCAGAGAACCCGGCCAGGGTGCAGCCACAACTGACCCGGTGGTTCACCGACGAACGCCCCCTCGAAGCCACCCCCGACGCCACCGTCGCATCCGCGGCCCAGGCGCTCCTCCACACCCACCGGCACCGAGCCATCGACGCCCTCATCGAGCTCCTGGTCGACTGCGCGCACCCCCGCGCCGACGAACTGCTCGCCGCCCTCGCGGAGGAGGAACCCTCGGCCCTCTGCCGCGCGGTGGACCGCTGGGTCCACGACGAACGCCCCGCACGCCACGTCGCCGCCGTCGCCTACGGCCTGCGCGCCGCCCCGCACGCCGCCACGGACGCCGACCGAAGGCTCCTGCGGTACACGGCCTTCGCCCTGCTCGCCCGCACCTCGGACGACACCCTGCACGGCGCCGCCCTCGCCCTCCTCGTGCAGGACCCGCAGACCCGCGCGCGCCACCTGCCGCCCGCCCTGAAGCGCTTCACCGCCGGCGACCCGCAGCTCCCCGCGAGCGCCCTGACCGCCGCCCTGGACACCCACCCGGAGCAGGTGCTCGCGGCTTTCCGGACCCGGCTGTACGGGCCGGGGCCCGCACCGGGCGACGTACTGCGGGCCCTGGCCGACGTGACGGAGCCCCTGCTCGCCCGGCGGGTCGCCGATCTCGTACACGACGTGCTCGAGCTGCGCCCCGACCTGGCGGGGCACGTGGCCGCCTATCTGGACCTGCGGTTCGAGCAGGGGCCCGGCGCCCGCCCCGTACTCCTGCCGCTGGTCACCGGCCTGCTGCGGCACCGCCCGCCCCCGGTGCGCGCCGCCCTCGCCGCGGCCGTCGCCGCGCCCGGCAGCGACGCCTCGCGCGCCCTGCGGACCGAGCTCCTTGAGGTGCTGCTCCGCGGCGAGCGGGAGCCGGAGGTCCTGGACGCCGTGCTCTGCGCCGTGGCGGGCGGCGACGACAAGGAACGGGTCCGTGATCTCGTGCACCGCACCGGCGCGCTGCTCGTCCGCACCCCGGAGGGCGCAACCAGCTTCGACCGGCGTCTGGTCGAGCTCGCCCGTTCCGTACCGGGCTTCTCCGCCCTGGTCGCCCGGTGGATGTGCGCGCACCCGCAGGACTGGTCCGCCCTCGTCGGCCCCAGCTCCCGGCGCATGATCGAGAACCTCGCCGGAGTGCGCGTCCCCGCGTGACCCCCGCCACCCCCTCCGATGCGATCCCGATCGCGCGGGCATGGCAGTCTTAGACCTGCGCAATCGGCAATGGGACGTACCCAGACGTACACAGGTTCGGCGAGGAGCAAAGACAGTGCAGCGCTGGCGTGGCTTGGAGGACATCCCCCAGGACTGGGGGCGCAGCGTCGTCACCATCGGTTCCTACGACGGCGTACACCGCGGGCACCAGCTCATCATCGGCCGTGCGGTGGCACGCGCCCGTGAGCTCGGCGTGCCCGCCGTTGTCGTCACCTTCGACCCGCACCCCTCCGAGGTCGTGCGCCCCGGCAGCCACCCGCCGCTGCTCGCCCCGCACCACCGGCGCGCCGAACTCATGGCCGACCTCGGCGTGGACGCGCTCCTGATCCTGCCGTTCACCACGGAGTTCTCGAAGCTGTCGCCCGCCGACTTCGTCGTGAAGGTCCTGGTCGACAAGCTGCACGCGCGCCTGGTCGTCGAGGGCCCCAACTTCCGCTTCGGCCACAAGGCCGCGGGCAACGTCGCCTTCCTGACCGAGCTCGGCGCGACGTACGACTACGAGGTCGACGTCATCGACCTGTTCGTGAGCGGTGAGGCCGGCGGCGGCGAGCCGTTCTCCTCGACTCTCACCCGGCGCCTGGTCGCCGAGGGCGACGTGACGGGCGCGGCGGAGATCCTCGGCCGTCCGCACCGCGTCGAGGGCGTCGTCGTACGGGGTGCGCAGCGCGGACGCGAACTGGGCTTCCCCACCGCCAACGTGGAGACCCTGCCGCACACCGCCATCCCCGCCGACGGCGTCTACGCGGGATGGCTGCACGCCCAGGGCGAGGCGATGCCCGCGGCGATCTCCGTCGGGACGAACCCGCAGTTCGACGGGACGGAGCGGACGGTCGAGGCATACGCGATCGACCGCGTCGGCCTCGACCTGTACGGGATGCACGTCGCCGTCGACTTCCTGGCCTTCGTGCGCGGCCAGGCGAAGTTCGAGTCCATCGACGAGCTGCTCGTCGCCATCGCGGACGACGTGAAGCGCTCCCGCGAGCTGATCGAGGCCGCCCCCGAGTAGAGCGTCCCGGCTATCGGAGCTGAGGCAGGTTGATGCTGTTGACCAGCGGGCCTTCGACGGTGACTCCCTCGGTGATCAGCGAATCGACCGGCGGCAGCGGGGTGGCGTAGGGCCCCCTGTGCTGTGCGGCGGAGGCCGACGCGGTGATCGCGGTGACGGACAGGGCGAGGGCTGCGAGCAGGGCGAGGGCCAGGACGCGGCGATGACGCATGCGATCTCTGCTTTCTTGCGGGTTCTGCGGGTTCTTGCGGTTCTTGCGGTTTTTGCTCTTGTTGGTTCCGGCGGTCGCTCCGGACGCCGGGTTAGCCCACACGGGCGACGCATGATCCCCGGCGTCCGACGACCCTTTCGTATGATCGTCGGTGACTTCTCGGCCGCGCCGCGGTTACGCACGGCGAGCGGGCCGCGATCGGCGGCCCGCACTCGCACGGTCCAAGGAGGCTGCAGTGAACCGCAGTTGGGTCCAGAGCACATCCCGTTGGGCGCTGATCGCGGCGGTGGCGGCGGTGCCGTCCGTCCTGTGCTCCGGCGCGGCGCACGCCGATGAGACGAACCACGACTCCCACAACGGGCCCAATGTTTCGCTGATCAGCACCGGCCAGATCGACGACCCGATGGAGGACGTGCTCGAGCACACCCTCAACTTCGGTGATGGGTACAGGTGGGGCTGACCGGGCCCGACGCACCGAGCCGCTCGTGCTCGGCACGTACCTGCGCGGGTCCCGGGTGACCGCGCAAGTACGTGCCGACGCAAGTGTGTTCAGACCGCCCGGATCACGGGGCGAGGCACGCCGCGCCCGGCACCTCGGAGGGCAGGCCGGGGCTCGCCGGATCGACCAGCGAGGTGACGTCGCCGGCCGACTGCGTCAGGCAGTCGACGGTTCCCACGGGGTCCGGGATGGCACTCGCGGGCGCGGCAAGGGCCCCCAGCAGTGCGACGGCCCCGAGGATGACGGCGGCGGAACGGCGCATGGAAATCTCCTTCGCTTCGGTGGAGTTGCTTACGGTCCGTGGTCGAACCGAACCGTTCTGTAACTCCCCACCGCTCACACCCGATAGGCCCCGTATCACCCGTACGTGCAAGAGGTAACGATCCGCCACGAGATTCCCGTTTCATCCCGGCCGTTCGTTCCGGCAAGACCCCGATCAGACCCCGATCAGACTCCGGACGGACTCAGACGCGCCGCCGCCCAATGGCACGCCACCTGCGTCGCACCCCCGCCGGACAGCACCGGCAGATCCTCCGTCCGGCAGCGGTCCGCCACCCCCGCCCGCTCCGCCTCGCCCGATGCGAGCACCTGGCAGCGGGCGTGGAAACGGCAGCCGCCCGGAATGCGGGAGGGGTCCGGCGGCTCGCCCGTGAGGACCACCGGTTCGCCGGGAGCCTCCGGAAGCACCGACAACAGCGCCTGCGTGTACGGATGCTGGGGCGACGTCAGGACTTCCTCCACCGTCCCCGTCTCCACGATGCGGCCCAGGTACATCACGGCGACCCGGTCCGCGATGTTCCACGCCAGGCCCAGGTCATGCGTCACGACAAGCGCGGACAGGCCCAGTTCCTCGCGGAGCTTGAGCAGCAGAGCGAGGATCTCGCCGCGTACGGACGCGTCGAGCGAGGCCACCGGCTCGTCGGCGACGATCAGTTCGGGCTCCAGGACAAGGGCGCCCGCGATGACGACACGCTGGCGCTGACCGCCCGACAGCTCGTGCGGATAGCGCAGGAAGAACCGCTCCGGAGGGCGCAGACCCGCCCGTGACAGGGCATCGGACACCGCGGCCCGCTCGTCGCCCCCGTACCCGTGGATACGCAGCCCCTCCGCCACGGCCTCGTACACCGTGTGGCGCGGATTCAGGGAGCCGCTGGGGTCCTGGAGGACCAGCTGGACGCGCTTGCGGTACGCCTTCAGGGCACGGCTCGCGTAGTCGAGCGGCTTGCCGCCGAAGGTCACCTTGCCGGACGTGGGGGAGACCAGGCCGAGCAGGGAACGGGCCAGGGTCGTCTTGCCGCAGCCCGACTCGCCGACCAGGGCCACGATCTCGCCCGGCTTGATGTCGAGGTCGACGCCGTCCACGGCACGCGCGGGCGGCGCGCCGCGGCGGCCGGGGAACGTGATGTGCAGGTCGCCCGCCGACAACAGGGGATCAGCCGACAGCAGGGGATCATCGGTGGTCATGCGTCGCTGCTCCTCTGTGCGTCATCTGTCGGGGCTCGGCGCGGCCCGGCGGGGCTCACGGCGTCCGCTCCGCCGTCGCCGGTGCCGATGTCGGCTGCGCCGGGAGCTGCGCGCCCGCGTGCACGCACGCCGCGCGGTGCCGTGGGCCCGCGTCCCGCAGCGCCTGGTCCTCCGTGGTGCAGGAGTCGAGGGCGACCTCGCAGCGCGGGTGGAACGTACAGCCCGTGGGCAGCGCCGAAGGGTCGGGCGGATCGCCGGGCAGGCCGCGCGGCGCGAAGCGGGACGTCGCGTCGCCGATGCGCGGGAAGGCCGCCGAGAGGGCCTTTCCGTACGGGTGCCGGGCGTTCTCGTAGACCTCGGTGGCCGGGCCCTCCTCGACGACGCGGCCCGCGTACATCACCGCGAGCCGGTCGCAGGTGTCCGAGAGCACCGCGAGGTCATGGCTGATCATGATCAGACCCAGGTCCTGCTCGGCCACCAACTGCTCGATCAGGCGCAGGATCTGCGCCTGGATCATCACGTCCAGGGCCGTCGTCGGCTCGTCGGCGATGATCAGGCGCGGGTCGCAGGCGAGCGCCATCGCGATCATCACGCGCTGGCGCTGACCGCCCGAAAGCTCGTGCGGATACGCCTCGGCGCGAGCGGCGGGCAGACCCACCTGTTCGAGCAGTTCACCGGCCTTCTTCCGCGCGGCCGCCGGGGTCGCCTTCTTGTGCAGCAGGATCGGCTCGGTGATCTGGTCGCCGATGCGGTGCACCGCGTTGAGCGAGTGCATCGCGCCCTGGAAGACGATCGACGCGCCCGCCCAGCGGACCGCGCGGACCTGGCCCCACTTCATGGCGAGGACGTCCTCGCCGTCGAGCAGGACCTCGCCGGTCACCTTCGTGCCCGCGGGCAGCAGCCGCAGCAGCGCGAGGGCGAGCGTCGACTTCCCGCAGCCGGACTCACCGGCCACGCCGAGCTTCTGGCCCGCGTCCACCGAGAGGTTCACGCCGCGCACGGCGGCCGCCCCGGACGCGTACGTCACTTCGAGGTTTCTTACGTCGAGGAGGCGCTGCTCCGTCACTTCGGTCTCCGTCACTTCGGTCGTACTGCTCAACGGGAGACCCCCAGCCTGGGGTTGAGCACGGATTCCACGGCGCGCCCGCACAGCGTGAACGCGAGGGCCACGACGGCGATGGCGAGTCCGGGCGGAGCGAGATACCACCAGTCGCCCGCGCTGACCGCGCCCGCCTCGCGCGCGTCCTGGAGCAGCCCGCCCCAGGAGACGCCGGTGGGATCGCCCAGGCCCAGGAAGGCGAGCGTCGCCTCCGTGAGGATGGCGCTGGAGATGACGAGGGTCGTCTGCGCGAGGACGAGCGGCATCACGTTGGGCAGGACGTGCCGGCTCATGATGTGGCCGTGGCCGCCGCCGAGGGCCTGTGCGCGCTCGATGTACGGGCGGGATTCCACCGCCAGCGTCTGGGCGCGGACCAGGCGTGCGGTCGTCGGCCAGGTCGTCACGCCGATCGCCAGGATGATCGTCCAGATCGACCCCGACAGCACCGCGGCGAGCGCGATGGCGAGGACCAGCGTCGGCATCACGAGGAACCAGTCGGTGACGCGCATGATGACGGTGGAGTACCAGCCCTTGAAGTGCCCGGCGGTGACCCCCACGAGGGTGCCGATGGTCACCGAGAGGACGGCGGCCAGCAGTCCGACGGTCAGCGACATCCGCGCGCCGTACACCAGCAGGCCCAGCAGATCGCGTCCGAACTGGTCGGTGCCGAGGGGGAATTCGCCGCTCGGCGACTCCATGGGCTCGCCGGGGGCGTCGGTCACGCTCTGCGCGTCCGAGCCGACCAGGACCGGCGCGAAGACGGCGATGAGTGCGATGACGACGAGCGCGCCCAGGCCGACGAGACCGGCCCGGTGGGTGCGGAACTCGCGCCAGAAGCGGGCGGCCGAATGCCGTCTGCGGGCCCGGGCGAGGGCCCGCGCGCTCTTGATCGGGGTGGTCGGTGCGGATTCGGTCGTCATCGGCCCACCCGGGGATCGAGCAACGGATAGATCACGTCGGCCAGGGTGTTCATCAGGATCACCGCAGCGGAGAAGATGAAGAACAGGCCCTGGACGAGGGGCAGGTCGGGCACGCTGAGCGCGGCATAGAAGAGCCCGCCGAGCCCCGGCCAGGAGAAGACGGTCTCCACGAGGATCGCGCCCGCCACCACCGTGCCGAGGTTCACGAACATCAGCGTGACGGTGGGCAGCATCGCGTTCGGGACGGCATGGCGGCGCCGTACGAGATCGTCCCGCAGCCCCTTGGCGCGGGCGGTCGTCAGATAGTCGCTGCCCATCTCGTCGAGCAGCGACGAGCGCATGACCAGCAGCGTCTGCGCGTACCCGACCGCCACCAGGGTGATGACGGGGAGCACCATGTGGTGCGCGACGTCGATGACGTACGCGACGCCCGTCTCGCCACCGGATTCGAGCCCGCCGGTCGGGAAGAGTCCGGGAATGGGACCCACGCCCACCGAGAAGGTGATGATGAGGAGCAGCCCGAGCCAGAAGGACGGCACGGAGTAGAGGGTGAGTGCGAGGCCGGTGTGGACACGGTCCCCGAGCTGTCCGTTGCGCCAGGCCGTGCGGGTGCCCAGCCAGATGCCGATGAGGGTGTAGAGCACGAACGCGGTGCCGGTGAGCAGGAGCGTCGCGGGCAGCGCGTCGGTGATCTTGTCCATCACCGGGGTGTGGAACTGGTACGAGGTGCCGAAGTCGCCGGTCAGGGCCTTGCCGCAGTAGTCGAAGAACTGCGTCATCATCGGCTGGTCGAGGCCGAACTCCTTGCGCATGGCGTCGAGCTGTTCGGCCGACACGCGCTTTCCGCCCGTCATCTGCTTCACCGGGTCACCCGGAATCAGACGGAACAGGAAGAAGCTGGTGACAAGGACGGCGAACAGCGAGACGGCGGCGCCGCCCAGCTTGCCCGCCACGTACAGGAGATAGGCGCGGGTGTTCCGGGCCCGGGGCCCGCGGGCCGACGGCCCGGCGAATGCCGGGTCGTCGGTCGCCGCGGTGCCCTCGGTGTCGAGCAGTGCGGGATTGCTGTCAGCGGTCATGCGTTACTCGCGGTCCTCTGCGGTCGAACGGCGGCGCAGGGCGAACAGGACTCCTCCGCCGACGAGCACCACCGCGGCGGCGGCGATACCGATGATGACACCGGTCGAGCTTCCGTCCTTGGAGGAACTCTTCCCATCTGCGGGCACCGCTGACCACCAGGACCAGTAACCGTCCTGACCGTAGATGTTGCCGGCGGCCGTCGGCATGGTGGTGATGGACTTGATCTGGTCGGTGCGGTAGGCCTCGACGGCGTTCGGGTACGCGAGGATGTTCATGTACCCGGAGTCGTAGAGCCAGGACTGCATTTCCTTGACGGTCTCGGCGCGCTTGTCCGGGTCGTACTCCGCGAGCTGCTTGTTGTAGAGCTCGTCGTATTTCTTGTCGCAGATGAAGTTGTCGGTCGCGGCGCTCTCCTTGGCCTTCACCGGGAGCGCGGCGCAGGAGTGGATGCCGAGGACGAAGTCCGGGTCGGGGTTGACCGACCAGCCGTCGAACGCGAGATCGTACTCACCCGCGTACCAGGGCACGGAGACGTCGTCGAGACAGTTGACCTTGAGCCCGATCCCGAGATCGCCCCACCACTCCTTCAGATACTTGCCCACGGCCTTGTCGTTCGGGTCGGTGGCGTGGCAGAGGATGCGGAAGTCGAGCGGCTTGCCGTCCTTGCCGACGCGCTTGCCGTCACCGTTCTTCTTGTAGCCCGCCTCGTCGAGGAGCTGGGCCGCCTTCTTCGGGTCGTATGACAGCTTCTGGTCGGCGGAGGGCTTCCAGGCGTACTCGGAGAAGCGCGGCGGGATATACCCCTCGCCCTCGACGGCCTGTCCCTGGAAGACCTTGTCGACCAGCGCCTCACGGTCCACGGAGAGGAAGAGCGCCTGACGCACCTTCTTGTCCAGGAGCGCCTTGTTCCCGTCACCGAACTTCTTGCGGTCGCGAGTCTGGGCGCCGGGGTTGGTGGCGAGCGCGAAGAAGCGCCGACCGGGCCCCTCGTTCACCTTGACGTTCTCCGTGCCCTTGAGCTCGCGGGCCTGAGCGGGCGTCAGCGCGGGCTGACCGGCGACGAAGGACACCTCGCCCTTCTTGAGCGCCGCGACGGCCGCGTCCTGGTCCTTGTACGTCTTGAAGACCAGCTCGTCGAACTTGGGCGCGCCGCGCCAGAAGTCCTTGTTGGCCTTCAGCTTCACGTACTGGTCGGTCTTGTAGTCGGTGAGGACGAAGGGGCCGTTGCCGACGATGGGGAAGGAGTCGTCGTTGTTGTACTTGGAGACGTCGTCGACCTTCTCCCATACGTGTTTCGGGACGATCGGCACGTCGAGGGCGGCCATCGTGGCCTGCGGCTTCTTCAGCTCGATGACCAGCTTGGTGGGGCTGGGGGCGGTCACCTTCTTGAAGTTTGCGACGAACCCGGAGTTGGCGGTGGCGGTGCCCTCCTTGGACATCACCTTGTTGAACGTCCAGGCCGCGTCCTCGGCGGTCGCCTTCTTGCCGTCCGACCATTTCGAGTTGTCCCGGATGGTGTACGTCCAGGTCAGCTTGTCCGCGGAGGGCTCCCACTTGGTGGCGAAGCCGGGGATCGCGTGGTTGTCCTTGGCGTCGTAGTTCGTCAGGTACTCGTACGTGAGCCGGTGGATGCTGGTGCTGAGCAGCCGCTGGGCGAGGAAGGGGCTGAGCGAGTCGACGCTCTGGGCCACCGCGACGGTGAGGGTCTTCTTGCCGTCCGCCTTTGCCTCGGCCTGCTGGGGCGCCGGGTTGAGGGGGGAGGCGAGCCCGGCGGTGAGGGCGAGGGCTCCGGCTCCGGCACCGGCGGCCACGAGGAGCCGGCGGCGGAGTGCTGACTTCGGAGGCCCCTCGTGAGTGGGGGGAGAGGTGGGGTGAGACCGGTGAGACCGTGTTCTGCCGTGCTGATCTTGTGTATCCATGGGTCGGTGACCTCGCGTCATCGCTCGCGCAGAGATGGCTGGTTGATCAAGTAACGCCAGCTGGTTGATGAGTGTGTTTACCAGCGCCAGTCTGCGTCAGTCAACGGCAGGTGAACCCCATGTGGCCTGCGGAAATAACGAGTTGACCCGTATTTCATCCGCATTGGTCAAGACCTGTGAAGCATGGCTGGTCGGGGGGTGACGGCGGGGGGAGGGGCAGGTGGGGGCGGGGGGTAGGGGTGGGGCACGGGGGGCGCCCCCGGGACCGGCACTCGCCCGAGCATCCGGCGCGTTGGCTTGCCCCACGCGCTGGCTTGCCTGCCCTACCGCCCTCCGTTCCCTTCGGCACTCGGGCAAGGCTGCGGGGTAAACGGGAGGGTGGGCGGGAAAGTCTGTTCGGCGACGAAGACCGCAGGGTGCCGGAGAACGCAACTGGGCCCGCACCGAGGTTCGGTACGGGCCCAGTTGAGTCAAGCGGAGGCTACTGCTGCGGCGCTTCCGGCGCCGGAGGCTGCGGCTGATAAGGCGCTCCGGGCTGGAACGGCTGCCCGGGCTGAACCGGCGCCGGAGGCTGCTGCCCCTGCTGCGGAGGCTGCGGCTGCTGCCCCTGAGGCGCAGGCGCCTGGAACGGCTGCCCCGGCCCCACCGCCGGAGGCGCCTGCGGAGGCGCGGCGTTCTGCCACCCCTGAGGCGCCCCCGGCTGCTGCGGATAGGGCTGCCCGCCGGGCTGCTGCGGCGGCTGAGGCTGGGGCTGGGGCTGCTGAGGAGCGTACGGCTGCTGCGGCTGCCCACCGTACGGCTGCTGCCCGGGAACGGGCCCCTGCTGCTGAGGCACGGCCCCCTGCTGAGGCACACCCCCCTGCTGCCCGGGACCCGGATACCCGCCCTGCCCGGGCATGGGCGGAGCCACGACCGGCGGCGGATTCCCGTCGGAGGTCCACAACCCCTGCTGCTGCTGAGCCCGCACAAAGTCCTCCGCGACCATCGCGGAAAGGTTGAAGTACGCCTCCCGCACCTTCGGCCGCATCATGTCGAGATCAACCTCGGCACCAGCGGCGAGATGCTCGTCGAACGGAATGACGACAACGCCCCGGCACCGCGTCTCGAAGTGCGACACGATGTCGTCGACCTTGATCATCTTCCCGGTCTCACGCACGCCGGAGATGACGGTGATGGACCGCGAGACAAGATCGGCGTACCCATGGGCCGACAACCAGTCCAAGGTCGTCGACGCACTGCTGGCCCCGTCCACGGACGGCGTCGAAATAATGATCAACTGATCGGCGAGGTCGAGAACCCCCCGCATGGCACTGTAGAGCAGCCCCGTACCGGAGTCGGTCAGGATGATCGGATACTGCTTCCCCAGCACATCAATGGCGCGCCGGTAGTCCTCGTCGTTGAACGTGGTCGACACGGCCGGATCGACGTCATTGGCGATGATCTCGAGCCCGGACGCGGCCTGCGAGGTGAAGCGCCGGATGTCCATGTACGAGTTGAGGTACGGGATCGCCTGGACGAGGTCACGGATGGTGGCCCCGGTCTCGCGCCGCACGCGGCGCCCGAGCGTACCGGCGTCGGGGTTGGCGTCGATGGCAAGGATCTTGTCCTGCCGCTCGGTGGCGAGCGTGGACCCGAGCGCGGTGGTGGTGGTCGTCTTGCCGACGCCACCCTTGAGGCTGATGACGGCGATGCGGTAGCAGGACAGCACCGGAGTCCGGATCAGCTCCAACTTCCGCTGCCGCTCGGCCTCTTCCTTCTTGCCGCCCAGCTTGAACCGCGACCCACCGCTTGCGGGCCGGCTGCTCTTGGCCTTCGGCTTGTTGTTGCGCAGCAGCCGGTCGGAGGACAACTCGACGGCGGCCGTGTACCCGAGCGGCGCACCGGGATTGGTCCGCTCCCGCTGATCATGCTGCACGGCCTGCGGCCAGGCCGCACCGGTGCGGGGGTCGATGGGCGGCTGGGGCTGAGCCGGGGGCTGACCCTGAGCAGGGGGTTGTGCCTGCGGCTGGGGCTGAGCCTGGGGCTGCTGCTGGGCCGGAAGCGGCTGCTGCGGCTGGACGGGAGCCGGCGGCTGCGCCTGCGGGGCCTGCTGCTGCGCGACGGCGGGCGGAAGCGGCTGCTGGGCCTGCGGCGCGGGCGGCTGCGGGAACCCGTAACTGCCTTGCGGGGCAGGGGGGTTGGGATTGGCCGGAGCGGGTGCACCCTGCTGCGGGAACCCGTACCCGCTCGGCGGCATGGGCGCGCCACCCTGCTGGGGGAAGCCGTAACTGCCCTGCTGCGGAGGAGCGGCGGGCCCCGGAGCCGGAGCAGGCGCCACGGGAGCAGGGGCAGGCGCAGGCGCACCGGCCTGCGGGAACCCGTACCCGCTCGGCGGCACCGGAGCATCGGAAGCCGGAGCCGGAGCCGGAGCCGGAGCCGGAGCCGGAGCCGGAGCCGGAGCGGGTGCCGCGGGAGCAGCGGCAGGCGCACTGGCCTGCGGGAATCCGTACCCACTCGGCGGCACCGGAGTATCGGCGGCCGGCGCGGGCGCGGGCGCGACCGGCGAAGGAGCCACCGGCCCGGTCGGAGAAGGCCACGCAGGAGGCGCCATCTGAGGAGCCTGCGGCTGTACGGGGGCAGGGGCGGGCGCAGGAGCGGGCTCAGCCTGCTGCGGCACCGGCGGCTGCACGGGCTCGGCAGCCGGCTGCGCCTCAGGCTCCGCCGGCGGAGGCGTGGAGGCCTGCGCGGGGACCGGCCACTGCGGCGCGGACGTAGGCGCGGCGGGCTGGAAGGCGGGCGGCAGCGGCGGAAGCCCACCGTGCGGCGCGGGCGGCGGAGTCCAGGACGGCGGAACGGAGTCCTGGACATCGTCGACGGACGCAGCAGGCACAGCATCCTGCGGAACGGCATCCCGGATCTCATCCGCAACATCCGGCTCATCAGACGCACCGGACGCATCCGACCCATCGGAGTCATCGACGTCCGAGGCTGCATCGACAACGCCGGAGCTCACCTCACCGGCAGAGGCGGCTTCTGCCTCTTCGACAGGCGCATCGCCGTCGAGTCCGGACACACCGCTCTCATCGGCAAGCCCAAGCTCACCCTCATCGGAGCCGGACTCCGACTCCTCCTCGTCGGAGGCCTTCGAGGCCTCCGAGGTCTCTGAGATCGCCGACGCATCTGCGGCCTCAGAGGGAGCAAGGTCAGTCTTCTCCGAGTCGTCCCGCGAAGCTTCCGCGGCAGCCCGCTCTTCGATCTCCCGCTTCAAGGCGACGGCGGAGAACCGCATGGTGGCGCCGCTCTCCAGATCGCCACTGCTGTCGGCGATGGGCTCGACCACAGCGGGAGACGCGGACGCATGCTCGGGTTCCGGCTCGGGCTCCGGCTCGGGAGCGACCTCGGGCTTCTCCGGCGCGACCTCGGGCTTGGGCACAACACCAGTCACATGGACGGAGGAGGCAACACCAGCAACAGCACTACCCCAGTCCGCAGCACCCCCCGAAGGCGCCCCACCCTCGGAACCAGCCGGAGCTGGAGAAGGAGTCGCGGCCGGAGGCGAAGCAGGCTCGGGCTGCTGCGGCTGGAACCCGCTCCCCACGGGCAGCTTCGGTACAGCGGAAGGGAACCCGACCGGCGGAGCCGGAGGCTCAGGAGCCACGGGCGGAGCAGCCGGCTCAGCGGAAGCCGCAGGCGGAGAAGCAGGCGGAGGCGTCACAGGAAACGCAGGCGCGGCCGGAGACTCAGAAGCAGCCGGAAACACAGGCGCGGCCGGAGACTCGGAAGCGGCCGGAGGCTCAGGGGCCGCCGAAGACGCAGGCGAAGCCGAGGGAGTCTCCCCCGCACTGCCGGACGCGTTCTGCGTGTACCAGGCAGGAGGGGCGTAGTCGATGGTGAACTCGCCCGTCGTCTCGGCAGCGGACTCCGCGTCGGACTGATCATCGACGGGTGAATCCCAGCCCCCGCGGATCTCGTCCCGATCGCTGTTCACAATGCCTCCTGATGTGGTCGAGCACCCTCGTGCCGTGGTGGGAGGGCGACCGTTTCTGTCGTCCGATCCGCCATGGCTCTCCCCGTTGGGGACGCGCACGACCCACTCGTGGGTTCTGGCGTCGCGCCCTGTCCCAGCCTAATCACCAAAACCACCGGCACGGCAGGGCAGCCCGCCCCACGAATGTTGTCCTTTCCGTCACGCTCCTCACAGGAGCGATCCCCGCATCCCGAACCGTGACGGACAAATCAATCAACGAGCGACAATTGCGGGCTAATTCGTAAGCTCGCCCGATGTTGCCCCGCGGCTCGCCCGACGCTGCCCCGCTGCTGAGGCGGCCCTCAGGCCACCCTCAGGTCAGTCCGCGTCCCGGCTCCCGCCACCCTCCGGCGCAGGCTCCAGATCGAACTCCCCGTCCCTGGCCCCGAGCACAAACGCCCGCCACTCCGCTTCCGTATAGCGCAGCACCGTCTCGGGCTCGATCGACGACCGCATGGCCACGGCGCCGTCCGGCAGGTACGCGATCTCTACCCGCTCCTCGTGCGCTTCGGTGCCCGGTGCGCTGTGCCACTCCACGCCGGAGATGTCGAGAGCGTAAAGCTCGTTCTTCTCGCGTTCCTTGCGAGCCTTGACGTCCTCGTCCAGTGCCTCGGCCATGGTGCAGCGGCCCCTTCCACATGAGCGAACCAACCGTTGGCTCAGCCTACTTGGAGGCCGGTTCGTACGCAGGGCAATGACCCTGTCACCAGGGGTTCAGGTCAAGGTGTGCGCGGGCCGCCCGCGCCTCCTGAGCCGCTGCATGTCGGACCGGTGATGTTCAATGAGGCGCGCTCAGCACCCAGTTGACCGCGGTTGGCCCTGTGCAAGAAAGGCACCCAGCATGAGCTACGGCCCATCCCCTTCACCCTTCACCCAGTCCGCGCTCTCCGCGGACAGGGCGAACAAGAGGCGTCGTACGAGGATGCTGGCCGTTGCGTTGGCGGCCGTCCTGTGCATGGGCGGCGGTGTCTTCTGGGCAGTGGCCGACGATGATCCGCAACCAGCGAAGAAGCCGACGGCCGCCCCGCAGGCACCGGACGACATCCGGGACACCGTCGAGAAGACCCCCCGGACGCCGGAGGGTCGTCTTGTCATCGACTACAACGAGGACGAGTTCAAGAAGAGGTTCAAGAGGGATTCCGCGCACGCGCCCGGCGCATGGGCCACGGACAAGAACTTCGTCCGGGGAGTCGGCAACACGCTCAAGGGCTTCAAGTTCGGCGCATTCGAAGAGGACTGGTCAACCGAGCTGACCGGCCCGATCTGTGACACCACGCGCCACGTCACCGCCGACGGCCGCACGGCAGTCCTCCTTCAGGAGCGTGAGAACAAGGCGGACGAGGACGACAAGAAGAAGGACGACAAGGGGAAGGGCAAGTCCAAGAAGTCCAAGAAAGGCAAGGACAAGAAGGACAAGGACTCCGAAGCCGACGCCAAGGACGAGTACTCCTGCACCCAGCTCGCCTTCATCGACCTGAACACCGGCAAGAAGTTGTGGCAGGTGAAGCTGCCCGACGCCAAGGGAGCCTTCGCGCCCAACACCAACGTGACCATGGCGCGTGGCACGGTGGCCGTCGCATGGGGCTACGGCTCGGTCGCGTACGACATGAAGCGTGGACGGCAGCTCTGGTCGAGCCTGGGCACGGGGGAGTGCCGTGATCTGGGCTTCGCGGGTGGTCGGGACCTGCTCGCGTTGACCCAGTGCGGGGACGGTGCGGAGCCCCAGTTCAAGGTCCAGAAGCTGAGGCCCCGGACGGGTAAGGCGGAGTGGACATACAAGGTGACCCGCGGCGTAGGACGCGTCTATCTGGTGTCGTCCGACCCTGCGGTACTAGCTGTCTCGGCGGGGGAACTCACCGTGACGAACTTGATCACCCTCGATGATCACGGCGATTACCGGGCCACGATCAACATGCCGGAAGATCGATTCCTGGACAACTGCTACAAACCCGTCGTCTCGGGTGTCGAGTCGTGTGACGCAATCGTGGTCGGAAAGGATCAGTTGTTCGTCGCGACGGATGAGGGGAGGCTCGCGGACAACTGGATCGTCTCGTACGACCTCAAGACGGGAAAGACGGTCAGGAAGTTCGACTCGAAACCGGACCTCCCGATCCATCCCTTGAGGGTGAGCGGCGGGAAGCTTCTCGCATTCCGGCCGAGCAGCGATGGCTTCGCGCCGGCGGCGGTGCTGAGCCTGGATCCGCGTACGGGCAAGGAGACCCCGTTTCTCCTCTTCGGTATGCCGGACCGCGGCAAATTGGAGGATCCGAAGCAGAGTGAGATCCTCCTTGAGGACGGCCGCATCTTCTTCGCTCCCCGAGAGCTGACCGCCGAGAACGGCGGACCCTGGGAGGGAACGGCCCTCGGCGCCCTCGGTTTCGAAGGAGCCTGAGGCGCGAGCCCCTGCGGCGAAAGCCCTGGCACCCCGGCCGAAGCCCCGGCCCCCGTCTGCCGCCCCCAAGCCGACTGGTACCCTGTGTAGCGGCCGTATGTGTACGCGTCCCCGGACCCCCTCAGCTGAGGACCTGGAGACAGCGCCCAGCGGACCTCGCCTCCCGAGTTACGGAAGCTCCCCTGAGACTGAGACCAGGGGCACTCGGTGGCCACGAAAAGACTACGAGGAGTAAGCGTGTCGCTCGACGCCGCTACGAAGAAGCAGATCATGACCGAGTTCGGCCAGAAGGAGGGCGACACCGGCTCCCCCGAGGTCCAGGTCGCCATGCTCTCCCGCCGCATCTCGGACCTGACCGAGCACCTCAAGACCCACAAGCACGACCACCACTCCCGTCGTGGTCTGCTGATCCTGGTCGGCCAGCGCCGCCGCCTGCTGCAGTACCTGGCCAAGAAGGACATCAAGCGCTTCCGTGCGCTGGTGGACCGTCTGGGCATCCGTCGCGGTGCGGCGGGCGCCAAGTAAGTCATCGTGAAGGGGGCGGTTCCCACGCAAGAGGGGATCGCTCCCTTTGCTGTATGCACGACCGGTGCCGGCAGTGACGCACGCACGCTCTACGTGCGAAGTGTCACCGCCGCTTTGTAGTCTGGTCGCACAACGTCATACGCACACCCATACCGGACTGGGCAGAATCGGACTGCACGGTTCGAAGACGTAACGGCGTCGCACATGGCGACGAGACGACGTCACCGAACGAGGAGAAGCGCACCTCAAGGAAAGCCGCCGCCGGTCCTCGGTAGTGGCCCCCGGGGTACAGCGAAAGCTCGGGCATCGAGCCGCGAGCAATCGAGTACCCCCGGGTGCTTCGATCGAAGACCGGCCCGCACCAGTAGGAGCGCTTCTCCGCCACCGTCCCCGTGCCACACGGGCCAGGGGGACGAAAGACGACAAGTAACGGAGAAAACGCTAGTGGAGAACGAGACCCACTACGCCGAGGCTGTTATCGACAACGGCACTTTCGGCACCCGCACCATCCGCTTCGAGACGGGCCGCCTGGCCAAGCAGGCCGCAGGCTCCGCCGTCGCGTACCTGGACGACGACACCATGGTGCTGTCGGCCACCTCCGCTTCCAAGCGGCCCAAGGACCAGCTCGACTTCTTCCCGCTCACGGTGGACGTCGAGGAGCGGCAGTACGCCGCCGGCAAGATCCCCGGTTCGTTCTTCCGCCGTGAGGGCCGTCCCTCCGAGGACGCGATCCTGACCTGCCGCCTGATCGACCGCCCGCTGCGTCCTTCCTTCAAGAAGGGCCTGCGCAACGAGATCCAGATCGTCGAGACGATCATGGCGCTCAACCCCGACCACCTGTACGACGTGGTCGCGATCAACGCCGCCTCCTGCTCCACGCAGCTGGCCGGCCTGCCCTTCTCGGGCCCGATCGGCGGCACGCGCGTGGCGCTCATCAAGGGCCAGTGGGTCGCCTTCCCGACGCACACCGAGCTCGAGGACGCCGTCTTCGACATGGTCGTCGCCGGTCGCGTCCTCGAGGACGGCGACGTCGCGATCATGATGGTCGAGGCCGAGGCCACCGAGAAGACCGTCCAGCTGGTGAAGGACGGCGCCGAGGCCCCGACCGAAGAGGTCGTCGCCGCCGGTCTCGAGGCCGCGAAGCCCTTCATCAAGGCCCTCTGCAAGGCCCAGTCGGACCTCGCCGCCAAGGCCGCCAAGCCCACCGGCGAGTTCCCGGTCTTCCTGGACTACCAGGACGACGTCCTTGAGGCCCTGACCGCCGCCGTGAAGTCGGAGCTCTCCCAGGCCCTGACCATCGCCGGCAAGCAGGAGCGCGAGGCCGAGCTGGACCGCGTCAAGGAGATCGCCTCCGAGAAGCTGCTCCCGCAGTTCGAGGGCCGCGAGAAGGAGATCTCCGGTGCGTACCGCGCGCTGACCAAGAAGCTGGTCCGCGAGCGCGTCATCAAGGACAAGGTCCGCATCGACGGCCGTGGCGTCACGGACATCCGTACGCTCGCCGCCGAGGTCGAGGCCATCCCGCGCGTGCACGGTTCGGCGCTGTTCGAGCGTGGCGAGACCCAGATCCTGGGCGTCACCACCCTCAACATGCTCCGCATGGAGCAGCAGCTCGACACCCTCTCCCCGGTGACGCGCAAGCGCTACATGCACAACTACAACTTCCCGCCGTACTCGGTCGGCGAGACCGGCCGCGTGGGTTCGCCCAAGCGCCGCGAGATCGGCCACGGCGCGCTCGCCGAGCGCGCGATCGTGCCGGTCCTCCCCTCGCGCGAGGAGTTCCCGTACGCGATCCGTCAGGTCTCCGAGGCCCTCGGTTCGAACGGCTCGACGTCCATGGGCTCGGTCTGTGCCTCGACGATGTCGCTGCTCAACGCCGGTGTGCCGCTGAAGGCCGCCGTCGCCGGTATCGCCATGGGTCTGATCTCCCAGGAGATCGACGGCCAGACGCACTACGTCGCCCTCACCGACATCCTCGGTGCGGAGGACGCGTTCGGTGACATGGACTTCAAGGTCGCCGGTACGAAGCAGTTCGTGACCGCGCTCCAGCTCGACACCAAGCTCGACGGCATCCCCGCCTCGGTCCTGGCCGCCGCGCTGAAGCAGGCCCGCGACGCGCGTCTGCACATCCTCGACGTGATGAACGAGGCGATCGACGTTCCGGACGAGATGTCCCCGAACGCGCCGCGCATCATCACCGTCAAGATCCCGGTGGACAAGATCGGTGAGGTCATCGGCCCGAAGGGCAAGATGATCAACCAGATCCAGGAGGACACCGGC
This sequence comes from Streptomyces sp. NPDC059900, assembly GCF_050270335.1. NCBI lineage: Bacteria > Bacillati > Actinomycetota > Actinomycetes > Kitasatosporales > Streptomycetaceae > Streptomyces > Streptomyces sp. NPDC059900. The sequence goes on along the minus strand of NZ_JBNNJZ010000023.1, from coordinate 6,053 downwards.
GCCGACATCACGATCGAGGACGACGGCACCATCTACATCGGTGCCGCCGACGGCCCGGCCGCCGAGGCCGCCCGCGCCACGATCAACGGCATCGCCAACCCGACCATGCCGGAGGTCGGCGAGCGCTACCTGGGCACCGTCGTGAAGACGACGACCTTCGGTGCGTTCGTGTCCCTGCTCCCGGGCAAGGACGGTCTGCTGCACATCTCGCAGATCCGCAAGCTCGCCGGCGGCAAGCGCGTGGAGAACGTCGAGGACGTCCTCGGTGTGGGCCAGAAGGTCCAGGTCGAGATCGCCGAGATCGACTCCCGCGGCAAGCTCTCCCTCATCCCCGTGGTCGAGGGCGAAGAGGGCGACGACTCGAAGGACGACACCGACAAGTGACGTCGCGTAGCACCACGACGACGGCCCGCCCCTCTTCGGAGGGGCGGGCCGTCGCCCGTACCCAAACCCTCCTCAAGGGCAAGGACGGCATCGGCACGGTCCGCCGTACGACGCTTCCGGGCGGCCTGCGCGTCGTCACCGAGACCCTGCCCTCCGTACGCTCCGCGACCTTCGGGATCTGGGCGAACGTCGGATCCCGCGACGAGACCCCGGCCCTGAACGGCGCCACGCATTACTTGGAGCACCTGCTCTTCAAGGGCACCAAGAAGCGCAGCGCCCTCGACATCTCGGCCGCGCTGGACGCGGTCGGCGGCGAGATGAACGCGTTCACGGCGAAGGAGTACACGTGCTACTACGCACGCGTGCTCGACACCGACCTGCCGCTCGCCATCGACGTCGTCTGCGACATGCTGACGGGCTCCCTGATCCTCCAGGAGGACGTCGACGCCGAGCGCGGCGTCATCCTCGAAGAGATCGCGATGACCGAGGACGACCCGGGCGACTGCGTGCACGACCTGTTCGCGCACACGATGCTCGGCGACACGCCTCTGGGCCGCCCGGTTCTCGGCACGGAGGAGACGGTCAACGCCCTCACCGCCGAGCGGATCCGCCGCTTCTACAAGAAGCACTACGACCCGACCCACCTCGTGGTCGCCGCCGCGGGCAACGTCGACCACAACAAGGTCGTACGCCAGGTCCGTGCCGCCTTCGAGAAGGCGGGCGCCCTGCACCGCACCGACGCGACGCCGGTCATCCCGCGCCAGGGCTCCCGCGCGCTGCGCACGGCGGGCCGCGTCGAGGTCATCAACCGCAAGACCGAGCAGGCCCACGTCATCCTCGGCATGCCGGGCCTGGCCCGCACCGACGAGCGCCGCTGGGCCATGGGCGTCCTGAACACCGCGCTTGGCGGCGGCATGTCGTCGCGCCTGTTCCAGGAGGTCCGCGAGAAGCGCGGCCTGGCCTACAGCGTGTACTCGTACACCTCGGGCTTCGCCGACACCGGCCTCTTCGGCGTGTACGCGGGCTGCCGCCCGAGCCAGGTGCACGACGTACTGAAGATCTGCCGCGACGAACTCGACCAGGTCGCGCAGCACGGTCTGAGCGACGACGAGATCAGCCGCGCGATCGGCCAGCTCGCGGGCTCCACCGTCCTCGGTCTCGAGGACACCGGCGCGCTGATGAACCGTATCGGCAAGAGCGAGCTGTGCTGGGGCGAGCAGATGTCCGTCGACGACATGCTGGCCAAGATCGCGGCGGTCACCCCGGACGACGTCCGTGAGGTCGCCCGCGAGGTCCTCGGCCACCGTCCCTCGCTGTCGGCCATCGGTCCGCTCAAGGACAAGCAGGCCGCCCGCCTGCACGAAGCGGTCTCCTAACCCCTAAGGAATCAGGAACATGAGCAAGCTGCGCGTGGCGGTCGTCGGAGCCAAGGGCCGGATCGGCTCCGAGGCAGTCCGAGCCGTCGAGGCCGCCGAGGACCTGGAGCTGGTCGCCGCGCTCGGCCGTGGCGACCAGCTGGACGCGCTGGTGGAGACCGGCGCACAGGTCGTGGTGGAACTGACCAACCCCGACTCGGTGATGGACAACCTGGACTTCTGCGTCCGGCACGGCATCCACGCCGTGGTCGGTACGACGGGCTGGACCGACGAGCGTGTCGCGCGGCTGGAGACCTCGCTGGCCGCAACGCCGCAGACGGGCGTCCTGATCGCCCCGAACTTCTCCATCGGCGCGGTCCTCAGCATGAAGTTCGCGCAGATCGCGGCGCCGTACTTCGAGTCCGTCGAGCTCATCGAGCTGCACCACCCGAACAAGGCGGACGCCCCCAGCGGCACCGCCACGCGCACCGCCCAGCTCATCGCCGAGGCGCGCCGGGAAGCGGGCAGCGCCCCGCAGCCGGACGCCACGGCGACCGCGCTCGACGGCGCCCGCGGCGCGGACGTCGACGGCGTGCCGGTGCACTCCGTGCGCCTTCGCGGCCTCCTGGCCCACCAGGAGGTGCTGCTCGGCGGCGAGGGCGAGACGCTCACCGTCCGGCACGACTCGCTGCACCACAGCAGCTTCATGCCGGGCATCCTGCTCGGCGTACGCCGTGTGGTGAGCACTCCGGGCCTGACGTTCGGCCTGGAACACTTCCTGGATCTGAACTGACGCGGACCGGCTGACCCTCATGCGAGCAAAGATCACTTACGCCGTCACGGCTGCCGTCCTGGTCGTCTACTTCGTCCTGGTCGGCAGCCGCGGCGTGCTCCTGATACAGCACGGCACCGCGCTCACCGTCACCTTCGGTGTCGCGGTGCTTATCCTGCCGTTCATCGGCGTCTGGTTCCTCTGGAAGAACACCCAGTTCGTCCAGCGCGCCAATCGCCTGGCCGCCGAGCTCGAGGCCGAAGGCGGCCTGCCGGTGGACGAGTTGAAGCGTACGCCCGGCGGCCGCATCGACCGCGACTCGGCCGACGAGGTCTTCGCCAGGCGCAAGGCCGAGACCGAGGACGCGCCGGACGACTGGCGCTGCTGGTTCCGCCTCGCCGTCGCCTATCACGACGCCAGGGACACCCCGCGCGCGCGAAAGGCGATGCAGCGGGCGATCGCGCTGCACGCGGGCAGGCCGGTGAACGTCTAGTACGGGCCGGGGGCGTCCGGCTCAGGCAGTGCGCCGGTACTCGTCGGCCCACACCTCGATGGAGTCGGCCGCCCGGTTGAAGGCCTCGTGCCGGGCCATGAAGTCTGCGTTGCGGTCGGTGAGCAGCGGCTGCTGCTCCCCGGCCCGCTCATCGCGCCGTACGAGGATGAGTGCCTGCCCCTGCACGGTGCGGGGCAGACCCAGCCAGCGCACCGGCTGCTGCGCCGTGCGCACGGTCGCGACTTGCGCCCACGGCACGGTCTGCGTCGTCAGAAAGGCCACCCGGCGCAGGCCGTGCGCGCTCACCCAGGTGCCCATCCGCAGCAGCCGCAGCGCGCTCGCGATGATGGCCACCGCGAGCCCCGCACAGATGGCGGAACCCGCCAGTGAGTCCGCGAACGCGATGATCACGGCGGCGACGAGGACGTACGAGGCGAGCAGCAGAAGCAGCGCGGCCGCCCCCACCCGCCACGGTCCCGGCCGGTAGGGCCGGCGCCAGTGGTCGCGGTCGTCGAACGGCAGCGCGGCGTCGTCCGCCGTCTCGTCAAAGGCGCGGTCCGCCGTCAGAAAGGGCAGGGGCACGACTGAATCCTCACTCGATCCACGCACGGGCTGTGCCCGGTGAGGCTACCGAGCCCTGCTCACGGCTACCACCCTTGGGGGGCCAAGGGGGTACCTCCCAGGCCATTAGGGCGGTGGAGGAGGGTCAGCGGGCTGTGACGGGCGTCATCGACCGTCCGAGGCCTCGGATTGCTGGGTGTGCCCGGGTGACTGATCGGGTGAGAGGGCAGGCATGCCGACCAGCAGAGAACCTGCGAGTCCGACGGCCACGACCAGGCCGATCAGGGTGCGGCCCACGACCTGAGCGGCCGAAGGGCGCTCCCGGGGTGGGGGAGTGACGTTGCTGCGAAACTTGTCGGCTTCGGCGATGAAGGCGAACGGGACGGGCTCGCGCCGACGGAACATGGGGTGCGTTTCTCCTCACGCGACTCGAACTTAACTCTGTTGTCCAGTCAGACGCTCGAATCGCCCAATTGGTGCCCGGTTTCGCCAAATTCGCCGAAGATTGTCGTGGCGAGGCACCGAACGGCCGATTGTCAGTGCCGGGCCATAGAGTGGGCGCCGCCCGAGTGATGCACATGGAAGGACCCCGCCAGTGAGCGAGACCCCCACCGAAGACCTCAAGCCCAGCTTCCGCAGCGAGGTCACCGTCGAGCTGGTGAAGCATGCCGCGACCGACTCCGACGTCCTGTGGGCCGCCCGGGTCTCCACTGCGGGAGAGCAGTCCCTGGAGGAGCTCCAGAAGGACCCCGAGCGCTCCAAGGGCTTGATCAACTACCTGATGCGGGACCGCCACGGCAGCCCCTTCGAGCACAACTCGATGACGTTCTTCGTCAGCGCCCCCATCTTCGTCTTCCGCGAGTTCATGCGGCACCGCGTGGGCTGGTCGTACAACGAGGAATCGGGCCGCTACAGGGAGCTCCAGCCGACGTTCTACGTCCCCGACGCCTCCCGCAAGCTGGTCCAGGAGGGCCGCCCCGGGAAGTACGTCTTCGTGGAAGGCACCGAGGCCCAGCAGGAGCTCACGGGCCGCGTCATGGAGGACTCTTACCGCCAGGCGTACGAGGCGTATCAGGAGATGCTCGCCGCCGGCGTGGCCCGCGAAGTGGCCCGCGCGGTGCTGCCGGTCGGCCTCTTCTCGTCGATGTACGCCACGTGCAACGCCCGGTCGCTGATGCACTTCCTCGGCCTGCGCACCCAGCACGAGCTCGCCAAGGTCCCGTCCTTCCCGCAGCGGGAGATCGAGATGGTCGGCGAGAAGATGGAGGAGCAGTGGGCCAAGCTCATGCCCCTCACGCACGCGGCCTTCAACAAGAACGGACGTGTGGCTCCGTAAGGCACTGATGTACGGGTGGGCTGAGTGAGGTGTCCGTATTGCGGCATTTCGAGAAGTTCATCTAGCCTGATCAAACGGACCCGGCACTGCTTGAACCCCCGAGCAGGCAGTGCCGGGCTCCTCACTTGTCAGGTCCGCACACATCCCCCGAGGGGGGACCACGCGCTGAGCAGCGAGTAGCGTGTTACCCATGGCTCCGACCTCCACTCCGCAGACCCCCTTCGGCAGGGTCCTCACCGCTATGGTCACGCCCTTTACGGCGGACGGCGCACTCGACCTCGACGGCGCGCAGCGACTCGCCGCCCACTTGGTGGACGCAGGCAACGACGGCCTCGTCATCAACGGCACCACCGGCGAGTCCCCGACCACCAGCAACGCGGAGAAAGCCGAGCTCGTACGAGCCGTAGTGGAAGCAGTCGGAGACCGCGCCCACATCGTCGCGGGCGTCGGCACGAACGACACCCGCCACAGCATCGAGCTCGCCCGCGACGCCGAGCGCGTCGGCGCGACCGGCCTCCTGACCGTCACGCCGTACTACAACAAGCCCCCGCAGGAGGGCCTGCTCCGGCACTTCTCCGCGATCGCCGACAGCACCGAGCTGCCGGTCATGCTCTACGACATCCCCGGCCGCAGCGGCGTCCCGATCAACACCGAGACGATCGTCCGTCTCGCCGAGCACCCCCGGATCGTCGCCAACAAGGACGCCAAGGGCGACCTCGGCCGCGCCAGCTGGGCCATCGCCCGCTCCGGCCTCGCCTGGTACTCCGGCGACGACATGCTGAACCTCCCGCTGCTCTCCGTCGGCGCCTGCGGCTTCGTCTCCGTCGTCAGCCACGTCGTCACCCCGGAGCTGCGCGCGATGCTCGACGCGCACTCCACCGGTGACGTACAGAAGGCCACCGAGATCCACCAGAAGCTGCTCCCGGTCTTCACCGGCATGTTCCGTACGCAGGGTGTGATCACCACGAAGGCGGCGCTGACCCTGCAGGGCCGCCCCGCGGGCCCGCTGCGGCTGCCCCTGGTCGAACTGTCGCCCGACGAGACGCACCAGCTCAAGATCGATCTCGCCGCCGGCGGGGTACAGCTCTAACCACTGACTTCACAACTGAATACGCGAAACACCGCGGGACACCGGCTGACGCCGTCCCGCAC
>NZ_JBNNJZ010000022.1:0-40170 GCF_050270335.1 Streptomyces sp. NPDC059900 | reverse complement strand
GTAAAGTCGACGCTGCGTACAGAGCGGATTCGGGAAGACAATGGGGCCATGGCACGCGGCAAGCTTCGGATATACCTCGGCTCGGCACCGGGCGTCGGCAAGACGTACGCGATGCTGTCCGAGGCGCACCGCCGCATCGAGCGTGGCACCGACTGCGTGGTCGCCTTCGTGGAGCACCACGACAGGCCCCGCACCGAAGTGATGCTGCACGGCCTGGAGCAGGTGCCCCGCAAGGACCTCGACTACCGCGGCACCCTGTTCACCGAGATGGACGTGGACGCCGTCCTGGAGCGGGCGCCCGTCGTCGCCCTCGTGGACGAACTGGCGCACACCAATGTCCCCGGCTCCCGCAACGCCAAGCGCTGGCAGGACGTCGAGGAACTCCTCGCGGCGGGCGTCGACGTCGTATCGACCGTGAACATCCAGCACCTGGAGTCCCTCGGTGACGTCGTCGAGTCGATCACCGGCGTACGCCAGCGCGAAACCGTGCCGGACGAAGTGGTGCGGCGCGCGGACCAGATAGAGCTGGTCGACATGTCGCCCCAGGCGCTGCGCCGCCGCATGGCCCACGGCAACATCTACAAGCCCGACCGGGTCGACGCGGCCCTGTCCAACTACTTCCGGCCCGGCAACCTCACCGCCCTGCGCGAGCTCGCGCTGCTCTGGGTCGCCGACCGGGTCGACGAATACCTCCAGCAGTACCGCGGCGAGCACGGCATCCGCTCCACCTGGCAGGCCCGCGAACGCATCGCCGTCGGCCTCACCGGCGGCCCCGAGGGCCGCACGCTGATCCGCCGCGCGTCGCGGATGGCCGCCAAGGGCTCCGGCAGCGAGATCCTCGCCGTCTACATCGCCCGCAGCGACGGCCTGACCGCGGCCTCGCCCAAGGAGCTCGCCGTCCAGCGCACCCTCGTGGAGGACCTGGGCGGCTCCTTCCACCACGTCATCGGCGACGACATACCCGCCGCGCTGCTCGACTTCTCCCGCGGCGTCAACGCCACCCAGATCGTCCTCGGCTCCTCGCGCCGCAAGACCTGGCAGTACATCTTCGGACCCGGCGTGGGCGCCACGGTCGCCCGCGATTCCGGCCCCGATCTGGACGTCCACATCGTCACGCACGACGAGGTCGCCAAGGGGCGAGGCCTGCCCGAGGCGCGCGGGGCGCGGCTGGGGCGCTCCCGGAGCATCTGGGGCTGGCTGGTCGGCGTCGGCGGCCCGGCGCTCCTCACCCTGCTCCTGACCCATGTCGACGCGAACCTCGGCCTCGCCAACGACATGCTCCTGTTCCTGACGCTCACGGTCGCCGCCGCACTGCTCGGCGGCCTCCTGCCGGCGCTGGCGTCGGCCGCCGCGGGCTCGCTGCTCCTGAACTACTACTTCGCGCCGCCGCAGCACCTGTGGACGATCTCCGACTCCAAGAACATCGTCGCCATCGTCGTCTTCGTGGGCGTCGCGATCTCCGTCGCCTCCGTCGTGGACCTCGCGGCCCGCCGTACCCACCAGGCAGCCCGGCTGCGCGCCGAGTCGGAAATACTCTCGTTCCTGGCAGGCAGCGTGCTGCGCGGCGAGACCAGCCTGGACGCCCTGCTCGAACGCGTGCGCGAGACCTTCAGCATGGACTCCGTGGCCCTCCTGGAGCGCGCGAGCGACGTCGCCCCCTGGACCTGCGCGGGCCGGGTCGGCGAGGGCCGCACGCTGGAGCGGCCCGAGGACGCGGACGTGGACATGCCGGTCGGCGACCACATGGCCCTCGCCCTGTCCGGCCGGGTCCTGCCCGCCGAGGACCGCCGGGTGCTCGCCGCGTTCGCCGCGCAGGCCGTGGTGGTCCTGGACCGCCGGCGCCTCCAGGACGAGGCACAGCAGGCCCGCACCCTCGCCGAGGGCAACCGCATACGCACCGCGCTGCTCGCCGCGGTCAGCCATGACCTCCGTACGCCCCTCGCGGGCATCAAGGCCGCCGTCTCCTCGCTGCGCTCCGACGACGTGGCCTGGTCCGAGGAGGACCAGGCCGAGCTCCTCGAAGGCATCGAGGACGGCGCCGACCGCCTCGACCACCTGGTGGGCAACCTCCTGGACATGTCGCGGTTGCAGACCGGCACCGTCACCCCGCTGATCCGCGAGATCGACCTGGACGAGGTCGTCCCGATGGCGCTCGGCGGCGTCCCCGACGGCAGCGCCGACCTCGACATCCCCGAGACGCTGCCCATGGTCAGCGTCGACAAGGGACTCCTGGAGCGGGCGGTCGCCAACATCGTGGAGAACGCGGTCAAGTACAGCCTCGACGCCGAACCGGTCCTGGTCTCCGCGAGCGCGCTGGGCGACCGCGTCGAACTGCGCGTCGTGGACCGCGGCCCCGGCGTCCCCGACGCCGCCAAGGACCGCATCTTCGAGCCGTTCCAGCGCTACGGCGACGCTCCGCGCGGTGCGGGCGTGGGCCTCGGCCTCGCGGTCGCCCGCGGCTTCGTCGAGTCCATGGGCGGCACGCTGGAGGCGGAGGACACCCCCGGCGGCGGCCTCACCATGGTCCTCACCCTGCGGGCCGCCGCGGGCGGACCGCCGGTCCTGCCGGATCTCTCCGCACAGGCCACCTCATGACCGCCACCACCGGCAAGACCCCAAGGCCCGAAAGGCAGGCACCGATGCCGCACTCTCCCGGGGGAGACCCCAGGACCCCCACGAGGGTGCTCGTGGTCGACGACGAGCCGCAGATCGTGCGCGCCCTCGTGATCAACCTGAAGGCACGCAAGTACGACGTGGACGCCGCCCCCGACGGAGCCACCGCGCTCCAGCTCGCCGCCGCCCGCCACCCCGACGTGATCGTGCTCGACCTCGGCTTGCCGGACATGGACGGGGTCGACGTGATCAGGGGCCTGCGCGGCTGGACGCGCGTCCCGATCCTGGTGCTCTCCGCGCGGCACAGCTCGGACGAGAAGGTCGAGGCGCTCGACGCGGGCGCCGACGACTACGTCACCAAGCCCTTCGGCATGGACGAACTGCTCGCCCGGCTTCGTGCCTCCATCCGCAGGGCCGAGCCCGCCGGAGCGGGCGAGGGCGACGTGATGGTGGACACGGAGGACTTCACGGTCGACCTGGCCGCCAAGAAGGTCAACCGCGGCGGACGCGACGTACGCCTGACCCCCACCGAATGGCATCTGCTCGAAGTCCTCGTGCGCAACACCGGGCGCCTGGTCAGCCAGAAGCAGCTGCTCCAGGAGGTCTGGGGCCCTTCGTACGGTACGGAGACGAACTACCTGCGCGTCTACATGGCGCAGCTGCGGCGCAAGCTGGAGACGGACCCCGCGCATCCGCGGCACTTCATCACAGAGCCCGGCATGGGTTACAGGTTCGAGCGGTGAGTCAAGGGTCGGATCCGGGCTGAGCGGGCATAAGCACAGATGAGCTCACCCGTTGCGGCGCTGTCCGTGACCCCCGGTACGCTTCCTGTATGAGTGCTGTTCCTGGTTCAGAGAAGCCGGCAGGCCGATTCCGGCGCATGCTCGACCGGCTGTCCTCCTCGCAGGAGGACCTGGAGTCGGAGGAGCTGCGCGAGGACGCCGAAACGGCGGGATGCACACGCATCGGGGACTGCCACGACCGCCAGATAGTCACGGTTACTGGTACCTTGCGCACGGTCACCCTGCGGCCACGCGCCGGTGTCCCCGCCCTGGAGGCGGAGCTGTTCGACGGCTCTGCGGCACTGGACGTGGTGTGGCTCGGAAGGCGCTCCATCGTGGGGATCGAGCCGGGGCGCAGGCTGATCGCGTCCGGCAGGGTCTCGATGAGCCGGGGCCGCCGGGTGCTCTTCAACCCGAAATACGAACTCAGACCCCTCGGACGGGAGTAGCCGGTGACGTCCCTCGACAAGCCGACGGACCACGGAACCACGGACCAGGGATCCCCGGATCAGGAGACCGACTCCCGGGCCGTGACCGAAGCCGCGCTCTTCGAGGCCTTCGGCGGTGTGCGGGGCATGGTGGAGACCGTCGCCCCCGGCCTCCTCTTCGTGACCATCTTCACGATCAACAAGGACCTGCACATGTCGGCCATCGCGGCCCTCGCGGTGTCCCTGGTGCTCGTGGTGGTCCGCCTGGTCATGAAGGACACCGTCAAGCACGCCTTCAGCGGTGTCTTCGGCGTCGCCTTCGGCGTGGTCTTCGCGATGATGACCGGCAACGCCAAGGACTTCTATCTGCCGGGCATGCTCTACACCCTGGGCCTCGCCCTCGCCTACATCATCACGGCCCTCGCGGGTGTCCCGCTGATCGGCCTGATCCTCGGCCCGGTCTTCAAGGAGAACCTCTCCTGGCGGACCCGCAACCCCGGCCGCAAGTCGGCGTACACGAAGGCCAGCTGGGCCTGGGGCCTGATCCTGCTCGCCAAGTGCGCGATCCTCTTCCCGCTCTACTGGTGGGCGGACACGACCCAGTTCGGCTGGGTCCTGATCGCCCTGAAGATCCCGCCGTTCCTGCTCGCGGTCTGGCTGACCTGGGTCTTCCTGGCGAAGGCCCCGGCGCCGATCGACGTCTTCGCGGAGATGGAGGCCGCCGAGAAGGCGGAGAAGGAGCGCGAGGCGGAGCGCCGCCAGGCCTGAGGTCGCGCCGCACACGTACGAGATGGGGGCGCCCGGAATCTTCCGGGCGCCCCCATCTCACGTACTGCCGGGGCGGCTAGCCCGCCGCGCCCTCCCGGCGTACCGACAGCAGATCCTCCAGCTGCTCCTCGCGCGCCTGAGCCGCCACGAAGAGGAGTTCGTCGCCCGCTTCGAGCGAGTCGTCCGCGGTCGGCGCGAGAACGCGCGTGCCGCGGATGATCGTCACGAGCGAGGTGTCCTCGGGCCACTGGACGTCGCCCACCTGCGTGCCCGCGAGCGCGGACTCGGGCGGCAGGGTCAGCTCGACGAGGTTGGCGTCGCCGTGGCTGAAGCGCAGCAGACGCACGAGATCGCCGACGCTCACCGCCTCCTCGACAAGGGCGGACATCAGACGCGGGGTCGAGACGGCGACGTCGACGCCCCAGGACTCGTTGAAGAGCCATTCGTTCTTGGGGTTGTTCACGCGCGCGACGACCCGCGGGACGCCGTACTCGGTCTTCGCGAGGAGCGAGACGACGAGGTTGACCTTGTCGTCGCCGGTCGCGGCGATCACCACGTTGCAGCGCTGGAGCGCCGCCTCGTCGAGCGAGGTGATCTCGCAGGCGTCCGCGAGCAGCCACTCCGCCAGCGGGACGCGCTCGACCGAGATGGCGGTCGGCGCCTTGTCGATGAGCAGAATCTCGTGCCCGTTCTCCAGGAGCTCACCGGCGATGGAACGACCCACCGCGCCCGCTCCGGCAATGGCGACCCTCATCAGTGACCGCCTTCCTCGGGGCCTTCGGCGAACGCCGCTTCGACCTTCTCGACCTCGTCGGTGCGCATCATCACGTGCACCAGGTCGCCCTCCTGGAGCACCGTCTGCGAGGTCGGCAGGACCGCCTCGCCCAGCCGGGTGAGGAAGGCAACGCGTACGCCGGTCTCCTCCTGGAGCTCACTGATCTTGCGGCCGATCCAGGACTCGGAGGCGTGCACCTCGGCGAGCTGCACGCCGCCGGTGGGGTCGCGCCACAGTGGCTCAGCCCCGGAGGGCAGCAGCCTGCGCAGCATCTGGTCGGCGGTCCAGCGGACCGTGGCGACGGTGGGGATGCCCAGGCGCTGGTAGACCTCGGCGCGGCGGGGGTCGTAGATACGGGCCGCGACGTTCTCGATGCCGAACATCTCGCGGGCCACGCGGGCGGCGATGATGTTCGAGTTGTCGCCGCTGCTGACCGCGGCGAAGGCGCCCGCCTCCTCGATGCCGGACTCGCGCAGGGTGTCCTGGTCGAAGCCGATGCCGGTGACGCGGCGCCCGCCGAAGCCGGAGCCGAGCCGGCGGAAGGCGGTGGGGTCCTGGTCGATCACGGCGACCGTGTGCCCCTGTTGTTCCAGGGTCTGCGCGAGAGCGGATCCGACTCTCCCGCAGCCCATGATGACGATGTGCACGCCCGTCCTTCCGGCTGTGTCAATACGTTTTGCTCAGGTTGAACGGTCAAAGCGTCTCAGACCGACGCCCAAGCTACACACGCACGGTCCGCGGAGGGCACCCCCGTGCACCTGCCGGTCGTCGGTCCCCGCGGTTTGTTCAGTCCACGCTGCGCAGCAGGCCCTCGACGGTCTTGAGCCGGTGGCCGAGCTCGACGAGCTGAAGCCGCGTCGACTCCTGCTCGGACCTGGCACGCTCGACGACTTCGCGGTAGTGGTCCATCGCCTCGGCGTACTGGCGGTCGCGCTCGCGGTTGCGCTGCGACTGGAAGTAGGCGACCGAGACGACCGCGCCGGCGAGTATCAGGAAAAAGGCGACCGGAATGATCACGTCGTCCATCAAGACCCCTCAGGTGAGTGCTGTGCGCCCTCGTCGGAGGCGTCCTCCCGGACGGCCGCGAGGATCGTGTCCACGTTCAATCGCACGTCGAACGGCGCCAGCTCGAAGTACTTGAGCGCCTTGCCGTCGTCGGAGAGCTCCAGGCGGCCGACGACAAGACCGGCCTTCTCCAGACGTTCGAGGTGCATGTAGAGCAGGGGGCGGGAGACGCCGAGCCGCCGCGCCAGTTCGCTGACGTACAGCTGTCCCGGGGCGAGCTCGGTGATGATCCGGATCCGCTGGGCGTGGCCGACGGCGGAGAGGAAGGCGAGCAGCTCTTCGCTGTCCATGGCCCGCCTTTTCGCTGGTCTTCTCGCTGATCGCCGACTGGATCACGGACTGATCACCGGCTGATCCCCCGAAACCTGTCAGCCAAGACTTACACATGACGGGATCCACGGTCAATCTGCGCCGTCGCGGCCTTCTCGCAGTCTCGGATGACAGTTGACGGCTCGTTCCTTCACCTGTCAGTCTCCACTTACACATGAAGGACTGGACGGCGCCGGCGGACGGCGGAGGGGGATGGTCATGAGGAAGCGATCGGTCACGGTGCGCGCGGCACGATGGAGCGCGCTGCATCCGGGGCGGGCGATCATCGGGTGGCTGGTGTTCGTCGTGCTCTGCCTGGGGGGCGGCATCGCCGCGGGCATGAACAGCGCGACCACGGAGGACTTCCGGGTCGGCGAAGCGGGCCGCGCCGAGGCCCTGGCGAGCGAGGGCGGCGTCCAGCTGCGGCCCACGGAACAGATCCTGATCCGGGCCGAGTCGGGCCCGCTGGACGCCCGGGCGGCCGACGCGGCCGTCAAGGACATCACCGCCCGGATGAAGTCACTGCCCGAGGTCGCCTCGGTCGCGGCGCCGGTGCGGTCCGCCGACGGACGTGTCCTGCGGGTCCCGGTGGAGCTGAACGGCTCCGAACAGGAGGACCAGGAGTCGGTGCCGCCGCTCCGGGCCCAGACCGAGGAGGCCGCAGAGGCCCACCCCGGCCTGGTGATCGAGGAGACCGGCGACGCCTCCGTGAGCAAGGGCGTCGACGATCAGCGCAACAAGGACCTCCAGTTCTCCGAGGCGATCACGCTGCCCGTCACGCTGATCACGCTCGCCCTGGTCTTCGGCTCGGTCGTCATGGTCGGCGTACCGCTGCTGCTCGCGGTGACCTCGATCATGGCGACGATGGGCCTGGCGATGCTCGCCTCGCACCTGCTGCCCGACACCGGCGTCGGCATGAGCATGATCCTGCTGATCGGCATGGCCGTCGGCGTCGACTACACGCTCTTCTACCTCAAGCGCGAACGCGAGGAACGGGCCCGCGCGGGCGGCAGGCTCACCTCTGAGGCCCTGGTCGAAGCAGCCGCCGCGACGGCGGGCCGCGCCATCGTGGTCTCCGGACTCGCCGTGATCGTCTCCACCACCGCGCTCTTCCTGGCCCGTGACGTCATCTTCGACTCCCTGGCCACCGGCACGATCCTGGTCGTCGCCGTGGCCGTGGTCAGCTCGGTCACGGTGCTGCCCGCCCTCCTGGTCAAGCTCGGCCGCCGTGCCGAGCGGCGCGCCGCCAAGCGCCTGGCGCAGGGCAAGCAGGTCCGCAGGGCGTACGGCGACGGCGAGAAGAAGCCGGGCCGCGCCTGGAACGCCCTGCTCGCGCCCGCCCGCAAGCACCCCGCGCTCACCCTGTGCCTCTCGGTCCTCGTCATGCTGGGGCTCGCGCTGCCCGCCCTGGACATGAACCTCAAGAACCCGGCGCGGGACAGCTTCTCGCGCGACATCGAGGCGATGAAGGGGTACGACAGGTTGCTCGAAGCCTTCCCGGAGCAGCGCGTGCGGCACCTCGTCGTCGTACGCGCCGAGGCCTCACAGGCCGCCGACGTACGGGAAGCCCTGCGGGAACTCGACGACAGGGCGAAGGCCGACCCGCTCTTCTCGCACCCCTCGGCCGCCCCGATACTGCGCGCCTCGAAGGACCGCAGGACCACCACCCTGGAGCTCAACGCCCCGCACGCGACGTACTCCGAGAAGGCCGAGGACTCGCTCGACCACCTGCGCCACGACCACCTCCCCGCCACCGTCGGCAAGCTGCCAGGCGTCGAGACCGCCGTCACCGGCGAAGTGCCGCGCGGCACCGACTACGTGGAGCACCAGAACCAGAAGCTCCCGCTCGTCCTCGGCTTCCTGCTCCTGATGACCTTCGCCATGACGGTCTTCGCGTTCCGCTCCGTCGTCCTCGGACTGCTCGGCATCGTGCTCAACCTGCTCTCCGCCGCGTCCGCGCTCGGGCTGCTCGTCCTGGTCTTCCAGGGGAAGTGGGCCGAGGAACTGCTCTCGTTCATCTCGCTCGGCGGGATCTCCTCGCGGGTGCCGCTCTTCCTCTTCGTGATCCTCTTCGGGCTCTCGATGGACTACCAGGTGTTCGTGGTCAGCAGGATCCGGGAGGCCGCGCTGAACGGCGTACCCACCCGGCAGGCCGTCATCGAGGGCATCGGCTCGTCGGCCAAGGTCGTCACCAGTGCCGCGATCGTCATGGTGACCGTCTTCACGAGCTTCGTGATGCTGCACATCCTGGAGATGAAGCAGATGGGCTTCGTCCTCGCGGCGGCCGTCCTGCTCGACGCGTTCGTGATCCGCATCATGATTCTGCCGGCGGCGCTGCTGCTGCTCGGGCGCGCCAGCTGGTGGCCGTCCCGCGCGATCCGCCGGGCGGAGGAGCGGGCGGCCGAGCGCTACGGGGCCCATGAGGCCCACGGGACACGGGAGGTACCGGAAGCACCGGAAGCCGCCGACCCGCGTCCGCTTTCCGGGCATTGGGCGGAGCCGCGGACGGCGCGTCGTGGCTAACCGGAGCCGTTAGGGGGTGGTGGGTGGGCGGGCACCCATTCGAACGCTTACGATCCTCTGCGTGTCCAAACTGACCGACGTGCCCAAACGGATCCTCATCGGGCGCGCACTGCGCAGCGACCGGCTCGGAGAAACCCTCCTGCCGAAGCGCATCGCTCTACCCGTGTTCGCGTCCGACCCGCTCTCCTCCGTGGCCTATGCGCCGGGGGAAGTGCTCCTCGTCCTCTCGATCGCGGGTGTGTCGGCCTACCACTTCAGCCCCTGGATCGCCGTCGGCGTCGTGGTGCTGATGTTCACCGTCGTCGCTTCGTACCGGCAGAACGTGCACGCCTACCCGAGCGGCGGCGGTGACTACGAGGTCGCCAACACCAACCTCGGCCCCAAGGCCGGACTGACCGTCGCGAGCGCGCTGCTCGTCGACTACGTCCTGACCGTGGCGGTGTCGATCTCCTCGGGCATCGAGAACCTCGGCTCGGCGATCCCGTTCGTCGTCGAGCACAAGGTGCTCTGCGCCGTCGCCGTCATCGTGCTCCTGACGGTGATGAACCTGCGCGGGGTCAAGGAGTCGGGGAAGCTCTTCGCCATCCCGACGTACGTCTTCGTGGCCGGTGTCTTCATCATGATCGCCTGGGGTGCCTTCCGGGGCATCGTCCTGGACGAGACGATGAAGGCGCCCACCGCGGACTACGAGATCAAGCCCGAGCACCAGGGCCTCGCGGGCTTCGCCCTCGTCTTCCTGCTCCTGCGGGCCTTCTCCTCCGGCTGTGCCGCGCTCACCGGCGTCGAGGCGATCAGCAACGGCGTCCCGGCCTTCCGCAAGCCCAAGAGCAAGAACGCGGCGAGCACCCTGGCCCTGATGGGCGCCCTGGCCGTCACGATGTTCTGCGGCATCATCGCGCTCGCCATGACGACCAAGGTCCGCATGGCCGAGTATCCGGGCAAGGACCTCTTCCACAACGGCGTCCCGGTCGGCTCGGACTACGTGCAGAACCCGGTGATCTCGCAGGTCGCCGAGGCCGTCTTCGGCAACGGCAGCTTCCTGTTCATCGTCCTGGCCGCCGCCACCGCGCTCGTCCTCTTCCTCGCGGCCAACACGGCGTACAACGGCTTCCCGCTGCTCGGCTCGATCCTCGCGCAGGACCGCTACCTGCCGCGCCAGCTGCACACCCGCGGCGACCGGCTCGCGTTCTCCAACGGCATCGTGCTGCTCGCGGGCGCGGCGGCGCTCCTCGTCGTCATCTACGGCGCGGACTCGACCCGCCTGATCCAGCTGTACATCGTCGGCGTCTTCGTCTCCTTCACGCTCAGCCAGATCGGCATGGTCCGGCACTGGAACCGCCATCTGCGCAAGGAGCGGGACCAGGCCAAGCGGCGCCACATGCTCCGCTCGCGGGCGATCAACACCTTCGGCGCCTTCTTCACGGGCCTCGTCCTGATCGTCGTACTCGTCACGAAGTTCACGCACGGCGCGTGGGTCGCGCTGCTCGGCATGTGCATCTTCTACGCGACGATGACCGCGATCCGCCGCCACTACGACCGCGTGGCCGAGGAGATCGCCGCCCCGGACACCCCGTCCGAGGACAGCGTGCGCCCCTCGCGCGTGCACTCCATCGTGCTCGTCTCCAAGATCCACCGCCCGACGCTGCGCGCCCTGGCCTACGCCAAGCTGATGCGCTCGGACACGCTCGAAGCGCTGAGCATCAACGTCGACCCGGCGGAGACCAAGGCCCTGCGGGCCGAGTGGGACCGGCGCGGCATCCACGTCCCGCTGAAGATCCTCGACTCGCCCTACCGCGAGATCACCCGGCCGATCATCGAGTACGTCAAGGGCCTGCGCAAGGAGAGCCCGCGCGACGTGGTCAGCGTGATCATCCCGGAGTACGTGGTGGGCCACTGGTACGAGCACCTGCTGCACAACCAGAGCGCGCTCCGGCTCAAGGGCCGTCTGCTCTTCACCCCCGGCGTGATGGTCACCTCCGTCCCCTACCAGCTCGACTCCTCCGAGGCCGCGAAGAAGCGGGCCAGGAAGCGCTCGGAGTGGAACGCGCCGGGTGCGGTGCGACGGGGTCCGGTGGAGAAGCGCCACAAGGAGCCGAGCAACAAGTCCTGAGGCCTGGTGGTTGGTGAGCGGCCGGACAACACCCACGTAGACTGGTGGGCTGTTGTCCGGCCGTTTCCTTCGGCCGATGCCCCCTTACGTTGTGGAGTCACCCCGCCATGCAGGCAGAACCGAAGAAATCGCAGGCGGGGAACTCGGCGGAGGGCTCGCAGGCGGCCTCCCTCATCGGGCAGGAGTACGAGGTCGAGGTGGGCCCCGTCGCACACGGCGGCCACTGCGTCGCCCGCACGGCGGAGGGCCGCGTCCTCTTCGTCCGGCACGCGCTCCCCGGCGAGAAGGTCATCGCGCGCGTCACGGACGGCGACGAGGAGTCCCGCTTCCTGCGCGCGGACGCCGTGACGGTCCTCGACGCCTCCAAGGACCGCGTGGAGGCCCCCTGCCCGTACGCGGGCCCCGGCCGCTGCGGCGGCTGCGACTGGCAGCACGCGAAGCCGGGCGCCCAGCGCCGCCTCAAGGGCGAGGTCATCGCCGAGCAGCTTCAGCGCCTGGCGGGTCTGACCCCCGAGGAGGCGGGCTGGGACGGCACGGTCGTCCCGGCGGAGGGCGACAAGCTGCCCGCCGGTGAGGTCCCCGCCTGGCGCACGCGCGTCCAGTACGCCATCGACCCCGACGGCAACGCGGGCCTGCGCCGCCACCGCTCGCACGAGGTCGAGCCCATCGAGCACTGCATGATCGCGGCGCCCGGCGTCTCGGAGCTCGGCATCGAGAAGCACGACTGGTCCGGCATGGCGTCGGTCGAGGCGATCGCGGCCACCGGCTCCCGGGACCGCCAGGTCATCCTGGAACCGAAGCCGGGCGCGCGGCTTCCCCTCGTCGAACTGGACAAGCCGGTCTCGGTCCTGCGCATCGCGGAACAGGACGGCGGCGTCCACCGCGTCCACGGCCGCCCCTTCGTCCGCGAACGCGCCGACAACCGCACCTACCGCGTCGGCAACGGCGGCTTCTGGCAGGTCCACCCGAAGGCGGCCGAGACCCTGATGCTCGCGGTCATGCAGGGCCTGACGCCCCGCAAGGGCGACACCGCCCTCGACCTCTACTGCGGCGTGGGCCTGTTCGCGGGCGCGATCGCCGACCGGGTGGGCGACAAGGGCGCGGTCCTCGGCATCGAGTCCGGCAAGCGGGCGGTCGAGGACGCCCGCCACAACCTCGCCGCGTTCGACCGCGTCCGCATCGAGCAGGGCAAGGTCGAGGCGGCCCTGCCGCGCACCGGCATCACCGAGGTCGATCTGATCGTCCTCGACCCGCCCCGCGCGGGCGCCGGCAAGCAGACGGTCAAGCACCTGACCAAGCTGGGCGCCCGCCGCATCGCGTACGTGGCCTGCGACCCGGCGGCGCTGGCACGCGACCTGGGGTACTTCCGCGACGGCGGCTACCGGGTGCGCACGCTGCGGGCGTTCGACCTGTTCCCGATGACGCATCACGTGGAGTGCGTGGCGATTCTGGAGCCGGCGGACAAGAGCCGCTGAACCGCGGGCCGGGGCGTCGGCTCGGACCGGTGACTGCGGCCTGGAATCGACCTGGGCGAACCGGTGCTCCGGATTTACCTTGCGCCTATGAATGAGCTGCGCAAGCGCAAGTACGAGCGGTGGTTCCATGCCGCGGACGTCGATGACGACGGTGCGATCACGCGGCAGGACGTCGTCATCATGAGCGACCGCTACCTCCAGGCCAGGGGCATTGCCGCCGGCACCCCTCAGGCGCGGATGATGCACGACACCATGGACCAGTTCTGGGAGTCCGTGATCGCCCCCGCCGACGCCGACAAGGACGACAGGGTGACCCTGGCGGAGGCAACCCGGGCGTTCGACGTCACGTTCGCCGATCGTGCCCGGTACATGGAGGAGCTCGCGCCGGTCGCCGACCGCTTCTTCGACCTGGCCGACGCCGACGGTGACGGCTCGATCAGCCTCGCCGAGTTCACCGACATCTTCGGCAGCACGGGGCGGGCCCCCGACGCGGAGTGCGCCGAGGTCTTCAACGCCCTCGACCTCGACGACTCCGGCGCCCTCTCGCGGGCCGAGTACCACAAGGCGGCGTCCGAGTTCTTCTACGGAGACGACCCCGACTCGCCGGCCGTCCACCTCTTCGGGCGGCTCGCGTAAGAGAGAGGGGCCCGGTCGGGTCAGGGGCCCCAGTACGAGTGGTGACGTTCGGCCAGTTCCCCGGCCTCCCCGGTCGTCAGCAGGCGGGCGGGGCGGTCGCCGAGGGCGAGCAGGAGGGCGGACACCTCCTCTATCTCGACGGCCGCGTCGAGCGCCGCCCGCAGGGACGTGCCCGAGACGACGGGGCCGTGGTTCTGGAGCAGTGCGGCGCGCAGCGGGAACGGCAGCAGCTCCAACCGCTTGGCCTGGTCCGGGTCGCCGGGCGCCGCGTACGGCAGCAGGGGAGTCTGGCCGACCCGCATCACGAAGTACGGGGTGAGCGGCGGAATGGCGCTGTACTCGGACCACGGAGGCAGGCAGGAGACCGCCGCCGCGCTCCGGGAGTGCAGATGGACCACGGCCCGCGTGGTGGCGTCGCGCCGGTAGAGGGCCGTGTGCAGCGGGTGTTCCTTGGACGGCTTGGGGCCGTCCACGTGACTGCCGTCGAGGCCCAGGACGCTCAGTTCGTCCGGGGCCAGGCAGGCGAGGTCCGCCCCGGTGGGGGTGATGAACAACTGGTCGCCGGCCCGGACACTGAGGTTCCCGGACGATCCGGGGCTCAGGCCCAGTGCGGCGAGGCGTGCTCCGGCGGCCGTGAGTTCGGCTCGCACGTCGCTCATACGAGGGTGCTCCATGCTTCCGTGAAGATGTCGGTGTCGCCGAAGTTCCCCGACTTCAGGGCCAGGTCCACGCTGGGGCGCTCGCCGTCCGCGCGGGCCCAGGTGACGCCGGGGCAGATGGGGGCGCCGATGGCGAGGCCGCGCACGTCCAGTGCCGTGACGACCGCGCCGGAGGTCTCGCCCCCGGCGACCAGCAGGCGTCGCGCGCCGTGCTCCACCAGCTCGACGGCGAGGGCGGCCAGCGCCCGTTCGATCAGGTCGGAGGCGGGCGTCTCGCCCTCCGGGGTGCTCTGCTCCAGGTCCGCGAGGTCCTCCACGGCGTAGACCAGCGGCGGCAGGGCGGGGTCGCGCCGCCACTGCTCACGCGCGAACGCGGCCAGTTCGGCCACCGCGCCGTGCAGGTCGGCGCGCAGGGCCGCGATGTCCAGCTTGCGGTGCGGCAGCCGGGCCCGGCCGTGGGCGACCTGCGCTCTGGTGGCGGCCGACGCACTGCCGGAGAGGACGACCGCGGGATCGCCGGGCCGGGATGCGGGGGTGGCCCGGGCGGCGCCGGGGCGCGGCCCGGCCAGGCCGAGGGCGAGCCCGGCGGCGCCGGTGACCAGGGCGAGGTGTTCGGTGGCGGCGGATACGGTGCGCAAGTCCTCGTCGGTGACGGCGTCCACCACGACCAGTGCCCCGGCCGCGTCCGCGGAGTCCACGGCGGCCCGCAGCTCCGCGACGCCCGCCCGGACGGTGTCCAGGGCAACGTGCCGTACCGGATGGCCGGTCT
This sequence comes from Streptomyces sp. NPDC059900, assembly GCF_050270335.1. NCBI lineage: Bacteria > Bacillati > Actinomycetota > Actinomycetes > Kitasatosporales > Streptomycetaceae > Streptomyces > Streptomyces sp. NPDC059900. Next base: position 25,258 of record NZ_JBNNJZ010000022.1, on the reverse strand, counting down.
GCGGGCGCAGCAGGCGCTCGACGGAGGCGTCCGTCATCGGGGTCAGCGGGTGGTGGCGCATCGGGCTCCGGTCGAGCGGTTCCCCGTGGACGTACAGGAGTCCGTCGCGCACGGTGCGGCCGGTGGCCGGGAAGGAGGGCGCCACGACGGTGCGGTCCGCGGGGACGGCGTCCAGGAGCGCGTCGATGACCGGGCCGATGTTGCCGCGGGGAGTGGAGTCGAAGGTCGAGCAGTACTTGAAGTAGTACCGGCAGCATCCGGCGGCCCTCAGCGCGCGCAGGGCGGCCAGCGAGTCTGCGACGGCCTCGCCCACCGGTGCGGTGCGGGACTTCAGGGCGACGACGACCGCGTCGGCGCCGTCGGCCGCTTCCGTCCCGACGGCGTCGGCGCCGATGGCGACCAGGGTCCGGAAGCCGCGCGACACCAGCATGGTCGCCAGGTCCGTCGCTCCGGTGAAGTCGTCCGCGATGGCCCCGAGGGTCGGCATGGAACCTCCATGTTGTCTTGGCGGTGCGATGTGTTCGTGTGTGAAAAAATGTTAACAGACTTTACGTGCGTGAGATATCTTGATACAGATTGTTAACCAGCTCTTGGATGGCCCTCCTCACGGCCGATCGGAGCCACCCCATCGCATCGCGCACCCACTGAGGAGTGCCCATGAACTTCCATCACCTGTTCGCCCCGGGAGGCGGCCGGACCGTGCGTTACGCGCTCTCCGGCGCCGGTGGCGGATTCGCCAGGACGCTCCTCGCGCAGACCCGGCGCATCCCGCGGCTGAGCCCCGCGGTCCTCTGCGACCAGGACGTGGAGCGGCTGCGCGCCATGCTCGTCGAGCTCGGCCACGACGCGGACGAGCTGCGGATCTGCGACGACGCCGCCTCCGTACGGCAGGCCCGCGAGGACGGCCGGGTCGCCCTGGTCCGCGACGGGGCCCTGCTCGTCGAGGGCGAGTGGGACATCCTCGTGGAGGCCACCGGCAGCCCCGCCGCCGGATACGCGATGGCCCGCCAGGCGCTGACCGGCGGAAGGCACGTCGCCATGGTCAGCAAGGAGGTCGACTCGGTCGCCGGGCTGCACCTCGCCGAGCTGGCAAACGCCCACGGCTGCGTCTACACCACGGCCGACGGTGACCAGCCCGCCAACCTGATCGGCCTGGTCACCTGGGCCGAATCCCTCGGCCTCGACATCGTGGCCATCGGCAAGTCCTCCGAGTACGACCTCGTCCTCGACCCCTCCACCGGCACGGTCACGCAGCTCGACACGACCGTCCCCGCCCCGGAACTGGCGGGACTCCTCGAACTCGGCGACGACCCGCGCGCCACCCTCGCCGCCCGCGCCGCGGCCGTCGCCGCCCTGCCCACCGGCGCCACCGCCGACTACTGCGAGATGGCCGTGGTAGCCACCAGCACCGGCTTCCGCCCGGACACCGAGCGGCTGCACTACCCCGTCGCCCGCATCGCCGAACTGGCCGACATCTACGCCCTGCGCGAGGACGGCGGCGTCCTGCACCGCCCCGGCGCCGTGGACGTCTTCAGCGCCCTGCGGCTGCCCGGCGAGGCGTCCTTCGCCGGCGGCGTCTTCGTCGTCGTACGCACCGGTGACCCCGTCACCTGGGAGACCCTGCGCGGCAAGGGGCACGTCGTCAGCCGCGACGGCAAGTACGCCGCCGTGTACCTGCCGTACCACCTGATGGGCGTCGAGACGCCGGTCTCCCTGCTCTCCGCCGTCCTGCACCACCGCCCCTCCGGCGGCACCGACCCCCGCTGCCACGCCGTCCTCGCAGGACGGGCCGAGAGGGACCTGCCCGCCGGGACCGTCCTTTCGATGGGCGGCCACCACCACGACGTCACCGGCGTCAAGGCGGTCCTGCTCCGCGACGAGGACACCCCCGCCGACGCCGCGCCCCTCTACCTCGCCGCCCACGCCACGCTCGCCGCGGACGTACCGGCGGGCGCGCTGCTCACCCTCGGGGACCTCGCGGACCCGGACGCCGACCTGCTCGACGCCTGGACCTCGGGCCGCGCGGCCCGGCCCTCCGGCCGCGAGGCGCCGTCCTCCGGCCACGACGCGCAGCCCTCCGCGGCCCGCCCCGTCACCGCGGCGGAGAACGGATCACCGGAGAACGGATCGCCGGAGAACGGATCGCCGGAGAACGCGTCATGAGCACCGACATCCAGCACCTGCTCCTGGGCCTCGCGGCCGTCGTCGCCCTCATCCTGCTGATCACCAAGGCCAAGCTCCACCCGTTCCTGGCCCTCGCGCTCTCCGCCATCGGCCTCGGCCTGGCGTCCGGCATCGGCCCCGGGGACACGGTCGAGCACTTCCAGGACGGCTTCGGCGACTCCCTCAAGAGCGTCGGCCCCACCATCGGCCTCGGCACCCTGCTCGGCGGCATCCTGCTCGGCTCCGGCGGAGCCGACCGGATCGCCACCGTCTTCATCGGCGCCCGCCCCGTGAAGTGGATTCCCACCGCGATCACGGCGGCGGCCCTGCTCATCGGGATGCCGCACCTGTTCGACGTGAGCTTCGTGATGCTCGTCCCGCTGGTCTACGCGGTGGCCAAGCGCACCGGCTCCCACCTGCTCTACGTCGGCCTGCCCATGGCCGCGGGCCTCTACATCTCGCACGGCCTGCTGCCGCCGCACCCCTCGCCGACGCTCGCCGTCTCCGCGTACGACGCGAGCACCGGACTCACCATCCTCTACGGGCTGATCATCGGCATCCCGATCGCCGTCCTCACCGGCCCGGTGCTCACCCGGTACGCGGCCCGCTGGTTCGGGCCCGCGCCCGACCTCGACAAGGGGCCGGTCCCCGACGCGGGAATGACCCCGGAGAACGAGCGCCGCCCGGCATCCTTCACCCTCGCGCTGATCACAGTCCTGCTGCCGCCGGTCCTCATGCTGATCGGCACCATCGGCACCTCGGCGACCCGCGAGGGCACCGCGCCCTACACCGTCTTCGAGGCGTGCGACTCCCCGGTCCTCTCGCTGCTCGCGGCCGTGCTCTTCGCGTTCTTCGCCCTCGGCCTCCGCTCCGGCTTCGGCCTCGGCCAGATACAGAAGATGGCCGCCAAGGGGCTCGGCCCGGTCGGCGGCATCGTCCTCATCCTGGGCGCGGGCGGCGGTCTCAAGGCGATGCTGACCGCCACCGGCATCGACAAGATCATCTCTGACTACGCGGTCGACTGGTCGATCCCGCCGCTGATCCTCGCCTGGCTGGTCGCCGCACTGCTGCGGATCTGCCTCGGCTCGGCGACGGTGGCGACCGCCGCCGCCACCGGCATCGTCGCCCCGCTGGTCGGCGCCTACCCGGGGCTCTCGCCCGAACTGCTGGTCCTTGCCACGGCATCGGGTGCGGTCATGCTGTCGCACGTGAACGACTCGGGCTTCTGGCTCTTCAAGGAGTACTTCCAGCTCTCGGTGCCGCAGACCTTCCGCACCTGGACGCTGATGCTCTCCCTCCAGTCCCTGCTCAGCCTCGGCGGCATCCTGCTCCTGAGCGTGTTCGTCGGGGGCTGAGTCGGGGGCTGAGCCGCGCCACCGGTGGGGGCCGGATGACGCTCACGGGCCCGCCCGCCCGGCACAATCATCGGGCCGGAGCGGGCCCGCCCGCCGACCAGAGCCGACCAGAAGGGAAGATACGACCATGGCCGAAGACGCGTCCCCGCCGCTCATCCCCGACCAGCGGCGGGAGAAGCTGCTCAAGCACCTGCGCCACGACGGCGTCCTGAGCGTGCAGCAGATCACGCAGCTTCTCGGTGTCTCCCACATGACCGTCCGCCGGGACATCGCCGAACTGGAGCGCCAGGGCCTCGTGTTCACCGTGCCCGGCGGCGTACGCATCGCGAGCCAGGTGCGCACCGAGCCCAGCCACCAGGCGAAGTCCCGCCTGGAGCAGCCGCAGAAGGACGCCATGGCGAGGCGGGCCGCGGCGCTCGTCGAGGACGGCATGACGCTCTACCTCGACGCCGGGACCACCCTCCTCGCCATGGTCCCGCACCTGATCCACCACCAGCGGCTCACCGTCGTCAGCAACGACTTCAGCACCGTCGACCGGCTGATGACCGAAGGCCCCCACCTGGAGATCATCCATGTCGGCGGCCGGGCCGAGTCCGCCAACCGCTCCACCGTCGGCCGCCTCGCTGCGGCGACCCTGCGCCAACTGGCCCTGGACATGGCCTTCATCAGCACAAGCTCCTGGGACCTGCTGCGCGGGGTCACCACCCCCTCGGACGCCAAGGTGGAGGTCAAGCGGGCCGCCCTGGAGAGCGCCCGCAGCGCCACCCTGGTCGCCGCCTCGTCCAAGTTCGGCACCTTCGGCAAGTACCGCGTCGCGCCCCTGGCCGACTTCGACACCATCATCACCGACCACGCCCTGACCGAGGCCGCCGCCGAGGGGGTACGGGACTGCGGCGCGGAACTCCATCTGGCGGGCGACTGAGCGGCTCAGGAGAGCCACGCTCGGCACCGTAGGGGCGCGGCTGGTGAAGCTACGGCCGGGGCTTCGGTCGTTTCCGCCTTGAGGTGTGCGCAGGGGGCATCCGCGGAGAGGGGCCGTCGGGCACTCGCGGGCAGCAGATCCGGCTGTGCCAGGAGAATATCGGGCATCCTGCTCGGGCGCGGGCCCGGATCCGGGACAATGGACCGACGATGACCTCCCATGACGCCGGTATACCCGGGGCTTTAGCCGCCGCCGACTACGCGCCCTTCGCCCACCTCACGGTCCCCAACGCCTCCCTCTACCGCCAGGTGATGCGGGCTTTCCTGGTCGCCAAAGAGCGGTTCGCCGTGCATCTGCGGCCCGAGGACGTGTACGCCGCCCTCGATGCGGAGAGCCGGCCCGCCGAGGTCGAGGCAGTGGTGAAGGCGTTGGACAGCCTTGTCGGCTGGGGCAATCTGCGGGCCGATCCGGATCATGCGCGGGTGACCGCGGTCGAGGACTTCTATCGCAGGCGGTTCATCTACCAGCTCACACGAGCCGGTGAGGCGGCCGAAGCGGCGCTGGGGACGTACGACGAGGTGCTGGGACGGCGCGGTGAACTCCAGGCGGTCGCGCTGCACGACATCGTCACGCAGTTGAGGGCGCTCCTGGTGATCGTCACCGAGGACGAGCCCGATCCGGCGAAAGCGTATGTCGCCCTGTCCGTGCTGACGGCAAGGTTCACCGATCTCGCTGACAATGCCCGCGCTTTCATGGGGTCGCTCCAACGCACCATCGACCTGCATGACATCGAGGTCGAGGTGTTCCTCGCGTACAAGGACCGGTTGATCCAGTACCTGGAGCGGTTCATCCAGGATCTCATCACTCTCGGCGGGCGGATCGCCCTGTTGATCGGGGAGTTGGAGGCGCAGGGGCGAGTAGATCCGCTGCTGAGGCTCGCCGCCGCTCGTGAGGCCGGCGACGCCGCTCCTGAGGAGGTCGAGCGCGCGGAGGCGGTGGCGTACGAGAAGTGGGTCGCCCGGTGGGCCGGACTCGGCCAGTGGTTCGTGTCGGCGGAGGGGCGTGAGTCGCAGGCCAGGCTGCTGCGCGGGCGGGCACTCGGATCCATCCCGCAACTTCTTTCCGTCGTGCGGCAGTTGAACGAGCGGCGGGCCGGGCGGTCCGACCGCTCCGCCGACTTCCGGGTGCTCGCTCGCTGGTTCGCGCAGGCGCCGGACGACGCCGCGCGGCACCGGCTCTGGCGGGTGGCGTTCGGTCTGCACTCCTCCCGGCACCTCACCGTCGATGCCGACACCCTCGCCGAGCGGGCGTCCTCACCGGAGCCGGCCGCGACTCCGTGGAGTGCGGCGCGACCGCTGCGGATCAGCCCCCAGTTACGTCGTACGGGCAGCTATGAGCGGCGGGGCAAGCCGCGCCGGGTGGCCGACCGGGGCGAGGCGAAGCGCCATCTCGCCGAGCTGGCCGACCGTCAGGCGGGTGAGGCCCGGCAGGCGCGGGACCGTCTTGTGACGGGCGGGCCGGTGCGGCTGTCGCGGATGGGAGAACTCGACCCCCGGGCATTCCAGCTGTTCCTGCGCCTGCTCGGCGATGCGCTCGCCACCTGGCGGCCGGGCATGACCGGCACTGTGACCACCAGCTCGGACGGCTCGATGGAGATCCGGCTCACCGCCCTCGACGATGGATCGACCGCCGAAGTGCGCACCTGCGACGGGGTATTCAGCGGGCCCGACCATCTGATCGACATCGTCGACCTCACGGCCGGGGAGGGCGTTCGCGGTGGGGACGAGGCCAAAGAGCCCGGCGGGCATGCTCCCGTCCTGGCCGAGCCGAGTCCGCCGGCACCCGGGCCTCCGCCCACACCCGCGCCCATACCCGCGTCCGCACGTGCCGCCGAGTCAGATCGAGCGCCTGCGCCCGCACAAGCGTCCCCGCCTCATCCCGTCCCCCGGCAGGCCGGTAGCCCCCTCCAGCTGTCCCCGCTCTCGTCGCCCCTCACGGAGAACCGATGACGGGCCCCCTCGCCGAAGTCCTCGACGGGCAGCGCCACGCCGACCTCCAGCGAGCCGCGCGAGCCTTGCTGAAGGACCCGCTGCTCACCGCCGACGGGCCGCACTCCGACGAATTCCGGCTGGTGCGCCGGCACGCCGCCGAACTGCGGGAGTGGTTCGAGCGCAACGTCGGCTGGCCGCTGCGCACGGATGCCGACGCCGCACGGTTGCGGAAGATCCCGGGCACCCTCACCGACGCCACGCACCCGGCCCGCGAGACCACTCGCTCCGCCCTGCCCTTCACCCGCCGCCGTTACGTACTGCTCTGCCTGACGCTGGCCGCGCTGGAGCGGGGCGAGTCGCAGGTGGCGCTCGGACGCCTCGCCGAACAGGTCGTGCTGGCCGCCGCCGACCACGAACTCGTCTCCCTCGGCATTACGTTCACCCTGGAGCGGCGCGACGAGCGCCTCGACCTCGCGGCCGTCGTACGTCTGCTGCTGCGGCTCGGTGTGCTGCGGCGGGTGGCCGGTGACGAGGAGGCCTATGTCAGCGGATCGGGGGACGTGCTGTACGACGTACGGCGGCGTGTGTTGGCCGGAATGCCGGCGTCCCTGCGGGGCCCTTCCATGGTCGAGGCCGAGGACTTCGAGGGACGCTTGACGGAGATGACGGCGCAGACCGCGCTCGACAGCGACGAGCTCAGGTTCCGCGCGATCCGCTGGAAGCTGACCCGCCGCCTGCTCGATGACCCGGTGCTCTACTACGACGACCTCACCGACGACGAACTCGTCTATCTCACCCGGCAGCGTGGCTTCATCACCGCGCGGATCAACGAATTGACCGGGCTGGTCGCCGAGGTGCGTGCCGAAGGCATCGCCATGGTCGACCCTGTGGACGACCTCACGGACGTACGCATGCCCGAACAGGGCACTCACGGGCACATCACGCTGCTGCTGGCAGGGCATCTGGCGCAGGCTCCCGGGCCCGTCGAGCCTGCGGAACTGGCCTCCCGCGTAAGGGAACTGGCCGTGGAGCACGGTGGCTTCTGGTCCAAGTCGGCGAGTGCTCCGGGGGCGGAGCCCGAACTTGTGGAGCAGGCGCTGACGAAGCTTGTGGCCCTGGGACTCGTCGAGCGCACGGAACGGGGGGTCGTACCGCGACCGGCCCTCGCCCGGTATGCGGTCGGTGAGCCCGTGATCAAGGAACCGGGATCCGGCCGTCGCCCCGCGGCCGCATCCGCGGACATGACCGTGAAGGACGAAGCGTGAAGGACGAAAGGTGGATCACGCCGTGACCGCGTTGCCCCGACCCGTGCCGGGCCGGTGGCGGCCCCTGCGTATCGGGCTCGTCGACCTGTTCCACTACGACGTCGAGGAATTCTGGTTCCGCGACGGCCGACTGCTGCTGCGCGGCAACAACGGCACCGGCAAGTCGAAGGTGCTCGCCCTCACCCTGCCGTTCCTGCTGGACGGCGACCTCTCCGCCCGCCGCGTCGAACCCGACGGCGACCCCGGCAAGCGGATGGAGTGGAATCTGCTTCTCGGCGGCGAGCACCCGCACCCGGAGCGGCTCGGCTACACCTGGATCGAGTTCGGACGGTTCGACGACACCACGGGCGAGGCACATTTCCGCACCCTGTTGTGCGGATTGAAGGCGGTCGCCGGGCGTGGCATCGCCCGCCACTGGTTCGCGGTGACGGACCAGCGCATCGGCGCCGACCTCCACCTGCTGGATGCGACCGGAACGGCGCTGTCCAGAGACCGGCTCGCGGAGGCCATCGGCCATCACGGCATGGTCCACGACACCGCGAAGACCTACCGCAGAGCAGTCGACGAAGCACTCTTCGGACTCGGGGAACGGCGTTACGGCGCCCTCGTCGACCTTCTGATCCAGCTGCGCCAGCCCCAACTGTCCAAGCGACCCAGCGAAGCTGCCCTCTCCCGCGCGCTCACCGAGGCGCTGGCGCCGATGGACCAGGCGGTCGTCGCCGACGCGGCGGAAGCGTTCAGGTCGCTGGACGAGGAGAAGGAGGAACTGCGGGCAGCCCGCGAGGCGGAGCAGGCTTCCTCCGCGTTCCTCGACCACTACCGGCGCTACGCCGGCCTCGCCTCCCGGCGCCGCGCCCGCCTGCCCCGCCGCGAACACGCCCGCTACGAACATCTCCAGCGGGAACTCCTCAAGGCCCAGGCGGACCGCGACCAAGCCGGGACGGACCGCGAGGAGGCCCGCGCGCGAGGTGCCGCGCTCGACGATCGGGCCGCGCGGCTGGCCGCACAGGAAGCCGCGTTGCGATCCGGACCCGAGATGCGCGACGCCCGCGCGCTCGACCAAGCGGCGGCCGACGCGTTCCGTACGGCCGGGGAACTGACCCGCGCCGAGACGGACCGGCAGACGGCGGCCGAGGCACACACCCGCGCGCTGGGACGTCTCGCCACGGCGGACAACCGGCTCACGGCGGCGCAGGAAGCCCTGGACGATATCCGGGCACAAGTGGCGGAGAGCGCCGCGACGGCCCGGCTCGACGTCCCCCGGACACAGGGTGCTCCTGACGCCGTCCTGCGACGGGAGGCGGAAGAAGCGACGGCGGGCAGGCGACGCGCCGTAGAACATGTGGCGGAACTCGGTACGCGGGCCGAGCGGGCCGAGGAGCAGCGCAGGGCAGCCCGCCGGCGTGCCGACGAGGCCGACGAGGAAGCCGTCCACAGCGGGGAGAGGCTGGCCGAGGCGCGGGAGGAGGTCGCCGGAGTCGGGCAGGCCCTGCTCATGGCCGTGCGGGAGCACCTCTCCGGGTGCGTGGAGCTGCGGGTGCCGGGGCTGCCGGGGATTCTCGACGCGGTGCAGGACTGGGTGAGCTCAGTGGACGGCCCGCTGCCCGCACGTACGGCGGCGGCCGAGACGCATCGCACCGCCGCCTCCCTCCTGGCCGACCGGGCGGCCGCAGTGGCCCACCGCGAGGCGGCGAGGGCGGAACGGCAGAGACTGGCCGCCGAGGAGCTGACCGTTCTCGAAAGGGGCGGGGAGCGCGGCCCCTCGACGCCGTACACGCGCACGCCCGACGTACGGAGCCGGGCTCTCGGCGCTCCGTTGTGGCGGCTCGTCGACTTCCGCCCGATCGTCACCGAGGCCGACCGCGCGGGGCTGGAAGCGGCGCTGGAGGCGTCGGGGCTCCTCGACGCCTGGGTACGGCCGGACGGCTCCGCGGTCTCGGCGGACGGCCACGACGTGCTGCTCGACCCGGTCGGGCTGCTCGGCGGAGCCGGGCTCGACCGTGCCCTGTGCCCGGCGGTGAACCCCGCGGACGTCGGGGCCGCCGCGGTGGGGGAGGAGACGGTTGCGCGTCTGCTCGCCACGATCGGGCTGATCGCAAGGGACGGCCAGCGGACCGAGGAGACCTCCCGGGAAGCAGACGGGCGCGACACCTGGGTCTGCCCCGACGGGCGTTTCCGGGTCGGAGCGCTCACCGGAAGCTGGGCCAAGAGCAGTGCCCAGTACGTGGGTGCGGGAGCACGCGAGCAGGCGCGCCGCGCCCGCATCAGCGAACTGCACGCCGAATTGGCCGCGTTGGTGCATGAACGGGATCGACTGGCCGAGGAGACCCGTGCCGTGGACGCGCGTCGTGCCGTGCTCGACGCCGAACTCGCCGCGGTGCCGGGCGACGACGACCTGCGTCACGCCCACGCGCGCGTCGTCGCCGCGGCCGACGCTGCCCACCGGGCCCGCATCCGCCAGGAGGAGTGGGCCGCGAGCCTGGCCCGGGCGGCGGAACAAGCCGACCGTACGAGGGCCGAACTCGACGAGACCGCGGATGCCCTGAACCTACCCACCGAGACGGCGGGACTCAGCTCAGTGCGCCAGGCGCTCGCCGATCACACGGCTCTCCTGGCGGCGCTGTGGCCCGCGCTGCGTGAACGCGCCGACGCCGGTCGGGCGGTTACCGGCGAGCAGCTGGAAACCCGCCGGGCCGAAGACCTCGTGTCCGAACTCGCGGGGCGCGCGACAAAGGCCGCACGGGCGGCCGCGGCGGCGGACGAACACCTCACGACACTCCGCTCCACCGTCGGAGCGGCCGTCGCCGAACTCCAGCGCCGGCTGGAAGAGACAGCCGCGGCCGCGCACGACTGCGAGCGGCAACAGCACCAGGTCCAGGCGGATTTCGGTGACGCCGACCGGCGGGCCAGTCGTGCGGAGGGGCACATCGAGCGGCTCGCCGAGGACGTCACCGACGCGACCGCCGCGCGCGAGGAGGCCGTCGCGGCACTCCAGCGGTTCGCCTCGACGGGGCTGCTCGCCGTCGCGCTGCCCGACATCGCCGTACCGGACGACGACACAGGGACATGGGCGGCCACCCCGGCGGTCGCTCTCGCCCGCGCCGTCGAGTCCCGGCTCTCCTCGGTCGACGACTCGGACGCGGCCTGGGAGCGTGTGCAGAAGCGGCTGAGCGAGGAGTTCGGCAGGCTCCAGGACGCGCTGTCGCGGCACGGCCACACCGCCACCGCCCGCCCGAGTGAGGACGGCATGCGGGTCGACATCGTCTACCAGGGCCGCGAGCGGGCCGTGCCCGAACTCGCCGAGGCTCTGGCCGTCGAGGTCGCCGAACTGACCCGCATCCTCTCCGCACGCGAGCGCGAGATCCTTCAGACACATCTGATCACCGAGGTCGCCGGGACGCTCCAGGAGCTGATCGGGGCTGCCGAACGGCAGGTGGGCGCGATGAACAGGGAACTGGAGGAGCGCCCGACCTCGACGGGCATGAAGCTGCGCCTGGTGTGGCGGGCGTCCCGCCGGGCCCCGCAGGGACTGGCACAGGCCCGCGAACGGCTGCGCCAGTCAGCCGACGCGTGGACGCCCGAGGACCGGGCCGCGGTCGGTGCGTTCCTCCAGGAGCAGATCGCCCGCAGGCAGGCCGACGAGAACGCCGGCAGCTGGTTGGAGGACCTGACCGCCGCTCTGGACTACCGGGCCTGGCACGAGTTCGGCGTAGAACGCCATCAGCACGGCAAGTGGGTACCGGCCACCGGGCCCGCCTCGGGCGGTGAACGCGTGCTGGCAGCGTCCGTGCCCCTGTTTGCCGCCGCTTCCTCCCATTACGCGAGCGCGGGCGGCGCCCATGCGCCGCGCCTGGTCACTCTGGATGAGGCGTTCGCGGGCGTCGACGACGACTCGCGCGCCAAGTGCCTGGGCTTGCTGCGCGCATTCGACCTCGACGTCGTCATGACCAGCGAACGGGAATGGGCCTGCTATCCCCAGGTGCCGGGTGTCGCCATCGCCCAGCTCTCCCGTGTCGACGACATCGCCGCCGTGCTGGTGACGAGGTGGGAGTGGGACGGCAGTGACCGACGGCGCGGTGCGGAGCCCGCCGTAGGGGTGGCTACGACGAGAGTGGCCCAACGGAGCGACGGCGGCGATGGCGGTGCCGGCGGCAACGGCGAGCAGGAGTCCCTGTGGACGTGAACCCCCCGACGACTCCGGCCGTCACCACGGACCAGGTGGCATCCGCGCCACCACCGGGCGCAGAGAGCGCGGGTGTCGACGCCGAACGTTTGGGCCGTCTGCTCGGTGACACCGGCCTGGCCTGGCTCGTCGACCGCACCCGGCAGCGGATGGCAGGCGGTCGGCCGCTGACCGGGACCGTCACCTTGTCCGCCCCCGATGAGACCCAGCGCCGCGCCGTCGAGCGCTTGCTGGGACGGGCGCCGCAAGCAGGCGTTTCCCTGAGCGTGCGACTAGAAAAAGTGGACGCGATCCTGCGCCGGTCCGGAGTCAGTCCCGGCGGACTGGCATCTGCCGTAGTGGCCCTCACCGGCCCCGTCACACCGCACGAGCAGACGCGGGACAGGGAGGAACGGGCCTGGGAGGAGGCGTATGCCCCACTCGCCACCCTCGACTCCGAGCTGGCCCACTGGGCCGAGCGGATCCGGAGGGACGGTCTTGTACGACGCCTCGCCCGCACACCGGAAGCAGCCGGCCCCCTGGTGGAGGCTGCTGTCCGTGCGCTGCGTGAGCTGCCGGTGTCGCCACCGACCTCGCGGGCGACGTTCGCGGCACGGCATCTGCCGGGAGCCCACGCCCTGGACGAGGGGACACCGCTCGCCACGCTCGTACTCTCCGGGCTGCGTTCCCTCACCGGCTTCCCCGACGGCGCCGGTGCCCAGTGGCGGCGCGAGGCATGGGCCTCGGCCGGTCTGCTCAAGGACGACCTGTCATCGACCGTCCTCACCCTCAACCTGCGCGGCCATCCAGCCCTCGACTCTATGGCCGATGCAGGTGAGCCCGTGGTCCTGACGCTTCGGTCGCTGGCCCGCCATACGCAGTGCGCCGCCGTCCCGGCGACAGGAACTGTGTACGTCTGCGAGAACCCGGGCGTCCTGGCCGCCGCCGCTGACACCTTCGGCTCGGCCTGTCCGCCCATGGTGTGCCTGCAGGGGCAGCCATCGGCTGCAGCCCTCACCTTGCTGCGCGACCTGTCCGCGCAGGGAGCTGGTTTCCTCTACCACGGTGACTTCGATTGGGGTGGTGTGCGCATTGCCACGGCACTGGGGCGGTGCGTGCCATGGCAGCCGTGGCGCTTCACGGCCGCCTGCTACCGAGCGGCGGTGGCCAGGATGGGTGAATCCCCGAAACTGACGGGCCGACCCGCGGCGACCGCGTGGGATCCAGCCCTGGCCGTGGCTCTTGCCGAGGGCGGTGTCCGGGTCGAAGAGGAGGCGGTACTGGACGACCTGCTCGCGGACCTTGAACCGAGATCCCGGTAGAGGCGTTCGCGCCCGTCGGAATGCGCGCAGACCTGAACGGCGGAAGAGTGAAGAACGTCGTCCACCGGGGGGCCGGAACCAAGGAGCGTGCGGGTCGTGGCCAAGGGAAAGAAGCTCAGCAAGGGTGACCAGGTGTCCTGGAGCAGCCACGGGCAGAGCGTTCCGGGGAAAGTGAAGAAGAAGATCACGGAACGCACCGAGGCGGCGGGACGGACCGTCGACGCCTCGAAGGACGAACCGCAGTACGAGGTCACGAGCGACAAGTCCGGCCGCGACGCCGTCCACAAGCCGGAGTCCCTGCGCAAGAGGAAGAGCGGCTCATGAACCGGGGCCACGACCCGGCCGAGTAGACCCGGCGTGTGCCGCGCGCCGCCCGTGCCGTCGTGCGCTTTCATCGGTGGGGTGACTGCGGACAAGGATCAGAAGGACGAGAAGGCCGAGAAGGCGGAGGATTCCGGCTCCCCCACCCCCCACTGGCTGTTCGGCGACCAGCTCGGCCCCCATTTCGTCGATCCGGCGCGCGGCGGCCCGCACCGTGACGCGCCGCTCCTGATGATCGAGGCCCGCAGCGTCTTCCGGCGGCGGCGCTTCCACCGGGCCAAGGCTCACCTCATCCTCTCGGCGATGCGTCACCGTGCCGCCGAACTCGGTGACCGTGTGCGGTACGTCAAGGCGGACACCTACCGGGAGGGCCTGCGCCAGGCGGTGGGGGAGGACACCCCCGTCACCGTGCACCACCCGACGTCCCACGCCGCCCGCGCCTTCGTGGACGCGCTGCCCTCCGTACGCGTACTGCCCGCACGCGGCTTTCTCGTGACGCACGACGAGTTCAAGACCTGGGCGGACGGCCGCGGCACCAAGAGCCTGCGGCAGGAGGACTTCTACCGCTGGGTCCGCCAGACGCACGACCTCCTGATGGAGGGCGACCGGCCCGTCGGCGGCAAGTGGAACCTGGACCACGACAACCGGGAGCCCCCGCCCAAAGACGCCACCGACCTGGGCGTTCCGGCGCCCTACCACCCCCGCGAAAGCGACATCGACGCCGAGGTCCGCGCCGACCTCGACCGCTGGGCGCGTGACGGGGACGTCGAGTTCGTCGGCGAGGACGGGCCTCGTCAGTTCCCCGCCACGCGCCGCGAGGCACTCGCCGCGCTCAAGCGCTTCGTCGAACACCGGCTCGCCACGTTCGGGGCGTACGAGGACGCGGTCCTGGCCAAGGACAAGACGATGAGCCACAGCCTGCTCTCCTCGTCGCTCAACCTCGGCCTGCTCGACCCCGCCGAATGCGTCGAACGGGCCGAGGCGCGCTGGCGGTCGGGCGACGTGCCGCTCAACAGCGCTGAGGGTTTCGTCCGGCAGATCGCCGGCTGGCGCGAGTTCGTATGGCACGTCTACTGGTACTTCGGCACCGAGTACCGCACGAGCAACACCCTGCGCCATCGTGCGCAACTGCCCGACTGGTTCACGGAGTTGTCGCCGGACGGCACCGACGCGAACTGTCTGACCCACGTCCTGGAGCAGGTCCGCGGGACGGGCTGGACGCATCACATTCCGCGCCTGATGATCCTGGGCAGCTTCGCCCTGCAACGCGGGTGGGAGCCCGGGGCCGTCACCGACTGGTTCCACCGCAGCTTCGTCGACGGCTACGACTGGGTCATGGTGCCGAACGTGGTGGGCATGTCGCAGTACGCGGACGGGGGCCGCATGACCACCAAGCCGTACACGTCGGGCGGCGCCTACATCGACCGGATGAGCGATCTCTGCAAGCCCTGCCGGTACAAGCCGTCCGTACGGGTCGGCGAGGACGCCTGCCCCTTCACCGCCGGGTACTGGAATCTGCTGCACCGCCACCGCGACCGGTTCGAGCACAATGCTCGGATGTCGCAGGCCGTGCGGGGACTCGACCGCCTCCGCGATCTGGATGAACTGCTCGAGCAGGAGCGTGCCCGCCGGGACTGACGGCAGGACGAGAAGACCCGGGAGAGGATCAGCACGTGGGCAAGGCGGCGGAGGAGCCCGAGCAGCAACCGCTCTTCGGGTGGGCGGACACCGAGCCGGGGCACACCCCGCAGCCGGGGCACACCCCTCAGCAGGCGTTCCGCGACAGCCCGCAGGCGCGCAGAATGCTCGACGTGCGCGAGGTCTACGCCGAGCCCGCCGCCCTCGACTCACCGCGCGGCCAGCAGATCATGGCCCGGCTGCCGGACGCCCGCGTGACCGAGGTCCCCAGTCACTGGAACATCCCCGCCCTGCACGGCAACGACGGCAACATCGCCCGGTGGGTCCGCATCAAGACCGAGACGCTCGTCCTCGGCGTCAAGCACACGCTCGCCACCCGCCCCAACGGCAGATCGGCCGACTGGATCGCGCCCGGCCCCTCCAATGGCTGCGCCATGGCCTGCGCCTACTGCTACGTCCCGCGCCGCAAGGGCTTCGCCAACCCCATCACGCTGTTCACCAACATCGAGGCGATCGTGGCCCACGTCCGGCGCCACGTACGGACCCACGGCCCCAAGCCGGAACCCAACCAGTGCGATCCGCGGGCCTGGGTCTATGACATCGGCGAGAACGGCGACTGCTCCGTCGACGCTCTGGTCTGCGACAACACGGCCGATCTCATCGCGGCGTTCCGCGGCCTCCCGACGGCGAAGGCCTCCTTCGCGACCAAGTTCGTCAACCCCGATCTGCTCGCGCTCGACCCGCAGGGGCGTACCCGGGTGCGTTTCTCCGTCATGCCGCCCGACGACGCCCGCCTCCTCGACATCCGCACCAGCCCGGTCGACGAGCGGATCGCCGCGGCCGCCGATTTCCTCGACGCGGGATACGAGGTCCACTTCAACCTCTCGCCCGTCGTCCTGCGCCCGGGCTGGCAGCGGGACTGGGCCGACCTGCTCACCCACCTCGACGACGTCCTGCCCGCGCGCGTGAAGGCGCAGGCGGCGGCCGAGGTCATCATGCTGACCCACAACCAGGCACTGCACGAGGTCAACCTGGGCTGGCACCCGCGCGCCGAAGACGTGCTGTGGCAGCCGGAGGCCCAGGAGACCAAGCGCTCGCAGAACGGCGCCCTCAACGTGCGCTACTCCCTGGAGATCAAGCAGCAGTCCCTGGCCCGCATCCAGCAGATCCTCGCGGCACACGCGCCGTGGCTGCGGGTCCGGTACGCGTTCTGAGCCCGCAGCCACGGAGAGCCCGGAGCACGGACGCTCCCGGTCACGGCCGCTCCCGGTCACGGCGGCGCGCACGGGGAACGGCGTGCGGGACAGCGCCCGGCACCCCGGGCACCACCGTGTTGGTCAGTGTGCCGATTCCCTCGGCCGTGAGGGTGACCGTGTCTCCGGGCCGCAGCGGGGGCGGGGACTGCTCGCCCCGTACGCCCCACAGTTCCGCAAGGCAGCCGCCGTTGCCGCAGGTGCCCGAGCCGAGGACGTCGCCGGGGCGGACGGCCGTGCCGCGGGAGGCGTACGCGGTCATCTCCTCGAAGGTCCAGCTCATGTTGGACAGGAGGTCCTTGCCGATCACCCTGCCGTTGACCTCGGCCGTCAGGGCCAGGCGCAGGAAGCCCTCCGCGTCGCGGTACCGCTCCAGCTCGTCGGCCGTGACGAGGCAGGGGCCCAGCGTCGACGCGGCGTCCTTGCCCTTGCACGGGCCGAGGCCGACCTTCATCTCCGCGGACTGGAGATCGCGGGCGGACCAGTCGTTGAAGACGGTGTAGCCGACGATGTGGTCGCGGGCCTGCGCCGGGGTGAGGTCGCGGCCCTCGCGGCCGATGACCGCCGCGATCTCCAGTTCGTAGTCCAGGACGGTCGAGCCGGGAGGCATCGGGATGTCGTCGTGCGGCCCGAAGACCGCGTGGGGGTTGGTGAAGTAGAAGGTCGGCGCCGCGTACCACTGCTCGGGCACCCCGCTCGCGCCGTCCACGGAGCGGCGCACACCCTCGACGTGCTCCTCGAAGGTGACGAAGTCCCGGATGGAGGAGGGCCGGAGCGGCGGGAGCAGCCGTACCCGGGATACGTGCGGCCCCGGACGTGCCTCCAGCGCGGCGGCGCCCGCGTCGAGCAGGGCCGGCAGACCGGCCGTGGCGTTGATCAGCCCGGTCAGGGTGAGCGAGTCCGCGCCGGGCACGGGGTGGAGGGTGCCGGACTCGTCGATCACCCCGACGCGGGCGGCGGCGCCCTGGTGTTCGTACGTGGCGAAACGCATGCCGGATATCGCCTCTCAGACCGGCGGGGCGACGAACACGCCCCGGTCGGGGTCGTTGAACGACTCTTCGGCGATGAGTTCGTTCATCGGGTTGGCGGTGCCCCACTGGTCGGTGACCTCGGGCTCGGAGAAGTCGTAGACGTGCGGGTGCCAGGTGTCCTCGTCCAGCTCTTCGAGCTCCGTCGTGTACTCGACGGTGTTGCCGTGCGGGTCCAGGAAGTACGTGAAGGTGTTGTCGCCCGCCATGTGCCGGCCGGGGCCCCAGATCTTCCGGAATCCGGCGCGCATGACCCGGCCCGAGCCGCGCATGTACTCGTCGATGCCGCGCATCTCGAAGGAGACGTGGTGCAGGGCGGTGTGCGGGCCCTGCGCGATGGCCATGGAGTGGTGCTGGTTGCTGATCCGCATGAAGTGCATGACCTCGCCCATGCGGGGCGAGCTCAGGGTGTCGGAGAGGGCGAAGCCGAGGTGGCGTTCGTACCACTCCCTGGTCCGGTTCAGGTCGGGGGAGTTGAGGACCACGTGCGACAGCTTGACCGGGATCGACTCCTTCGCCTCGATCCTGCGGTGCCGCCGGACCCCGACGTCCGCGGAGACCTCGATGGTGCGGCCGTCGACGTCGAAGAAGCGGAAGCCGTAGCCCCCTCCGGGGGTGTCGACCGTGCCGGGCCGCGTGATCAACTGCACGTCACCGGCCAGTAGTTCCTCGGCGAGCGTGTCGACGTCCGCCCTGCTCGCCGCGCCGTACGACACGAGGTCGAGCCGCTTCTCGTCGGCCTTGCGCAGGCGCACGACGTACTGCTCGGGCGATCCCTCCGCCGCCAGGAAGGAGATGCCGGAGTCCTCGGCGACCTTGGCCAGGCCCCAGACGCCGGAGTAGAAGTCGAGCTGCTTGTCGTAGTCGGGGACGGCGAGGTCGACGTGCCTGAGGTGGGTGAGCAGGCGCATGGTGTCAGTCCGTTCGCTGGAGTCGCAGGAGGGCGGCGGCATTGGCGCCGCGTACCGCGTCGAATTCGGGATCGGTCAGGCGCGCGGTGCGCAACGCGCCGACCGGGTCGTCGGCCCCCATGTCGAAGGGGAAGTCCGAGCCGAGGAGCACCCGGTCCGCACCGGCAGTCCGGATCAACTCCCCGAGTACGTAGGGGTCGTGGACCAGTGAGTCGAAGTAGATCCGCTTGAGGTAGCTGCTGGGCGGGTGGGCGCAGGATGTGCTCGCGTCGGCGCGGGTCGACCAGGCGTGGTCGGAGCGGCCGATGTGCGTGGGCAGATAGCCGCCTCCGTGCGCGGCCACCAGACGTAGCCGCGGGTGGCGGTCGAGGACACCGGAGAAGATGAGGTGGGAGAGTGCGACGGCGTTCTCGGCGGGCTGCCCGACGGTGTTGGACAGGTACCAGCGGTCGAGGCGCTCGTCGAGCGTGCAGCCGAAGGGATGCAGGAAGAGGAGGGCGCCTGTCTCCGCGGCCCGCGCCCAGAGCGGTTCGTAGGCAGGATCGGACAGTTCGCGCCCCGGAGCGTGACTGGACATCTCCACCCCCAACAGTCCCTGGCACAAGGCGTGTTCGAGAGCATCGACCGCCTGCTCCGGATGCTGGAGCGGCACGAGGCCGAGGCCCTTGAGGCGGTCGGGAGCGGCCGAACAGTGCGCCGCCGTTGCCTCGTTGGCCAGTCGGTACACCTTCTCGGCCGTGTCTTCGCCGGCCCAGTAGTGGTAGTGCGAAGGAGACGGGCTGATCAGTTGTACGTCGACACCCATGGCGTCCATCGCGGCAAGGCGCACGGAGGCGTCGGTGAGCCGGGGGATGCGCTCGCGCACCATGGGACCGCTGACGGCGAGGGCTGCGGGGCCGTTGCGCCGGGCGTCCAGGGCTTTCGCCTCCGCGTGGCCGGGCAGCCCCGCCACGAGCGCCTCGATTTCGGGGAGCAGGACATGGGCGTGCACGTCCACGGTGGGAATCACGGCGGAAGTCACGGTGGCGGTGGCCGGGCGGCTCACGGGCGCTCCTTGAGCAGGGCCATCGTGCGGCCCATCAGGCCCGGCACGTCGGCGTCGCGTACCCCGTCGAGCTGCCACCGGCCTATCTGCACGGAGGCCTCCACGACGGGCCGCACCCGCCGGACGCGTCGCTCGTAGTAAGCCTGGAGCAGGGCGTCGTCCCACTCCGCGGCCTTCTCCGTGCCGGTCAGGAGCTCGGAGAGGACGAGTGCGTCCTCCAGTGAGAGCGCCGCACCCTGCGCGAGGGTGGGCGGGCAGCAGTGGGCCGCGTCGCCCGCCAGGACCACCCGTCCGCGGTGCCAGGAACCCTCCACCAGCATGCGGTCGAACCACGTGTAGTTGACCTTCGCCGGGTCCGTGATGTGCGCGGTGATCTCCGGCCAGAAGCCGCCGTAATGCCGCGCGAGGGACCGCATTTCGTCGGCGTACGACTCGACGGGTATCGAGGCGCGGTCCCGGGCGGCCTCGACGAGGAACGCGTAGAGCGTGGCGTCGCCGGTGGGGCAGTAGCCCGCGATGTAGGCCCGGCCGCCGTAGGCCAGGTCCGCCCGGACGACGCCTTCGGGGCG
Organism: Streptomyces sp. NPDC059900; assembly: GCF_050270335.1. Taxonomy (NCBI): domain Bacteria; kingdom Bacillati; phylum Actinomycetota; class Actinomycetes; order Kitasatosporales; family Streptomycetaceae; genus Streptomyces; species Streptomyces sp. NPDC059900. The sequence goes on along the minus strand of NZ_JBNNJZ010000022.1, from coordinate 5,313 downwards.
CGGCGCCGCGATGCGCCAGATGGCCATGCCGGTGGGCTCGGGCCCGGCGGCGATGCCGATCGCGGCGCGGGTGGCCGAGCCGACGCCGTCTGCGGCGATCACCAGGTCGTAGCGGCCGGTCGTGCCGTCGCTGAACCCCGCCGTCACGCCTTCGGGGTCCTGGTCCAGGGACGTCGCGCGGGTGCCCAGGCGCACGGTGGCCCCCGATGCGCGGACGGCGTCGACGAGGATCTGCTGGAGCCGCGGGCGCTGGATGCCGACGGTCGCGGGCAGGTCGTCGCCGCCGGTGCGGACGTCCTCGGCGACGTGCAGGACCGTGCCGTCGGGTGCGGTGATGCCGACCGCTCCGAAGCCGTGCCCGGAGTCCCGCACCTGCTCCCACACGCCGAGTTCACGCAGGACGCGCAGCGCGTTGCCCTGGAGGGTGATGCCCGATCCCGCGGTGGCGTTCCAGTCGTCCTTGGCCTCGATCAGGTCCACGGCGATGCCTGCCCGGCGCAGCAGGATCGTGGCCGCGTTGCCCGCGGCGCCGCCGCCGATGACGAGAACCGAACGGGGGTTTGTGGTCATTGAGGGAAACTCCTTGCTCCGCTTGCCTGCTGCTTGACCGCGGCAGGATCACTTGACCGCGACGGGATTCACTTGACGGCGACCGGGTTCACTTGACGGCGATCGGGTTGACCGGGGAGCCGACGGCGCCGGTGACGGGCAGGGGAGCGGCCGTCAGCCAGAACTCGTACACGCCGTCGGTCGCACAGTCGGCGGCCAGCGCGTCCAGGTCCCACATCTCGCCGACGATCAGCCCCATGTTGGGGATGACGACCTGGTGGAGCGGCTGGAAGGCGTGCTCGAACTCGTTCGGGCGGACCTCGAAGCCCCAGGTGTCGGTGGCGATCGCGGCGATCTCCGTACGGTGCAGCCACCCCGCGGTGGTGAAGGACAGGCCCGGCGCGGGACCGCCCGCGTAGTCGCCCCAGCCCTCGCGCCGGGCCCGGCTCAGCTGTCCGGTACGCACGACGACGAGGTCACCGCGGCCGACCGTCACGCCGTGCGCCTCGGCGGCCAGGGCCAGATGCTCCTCGGTGACGGCGAAGGCGTCGGGCAACTCGCCTCCCTCGCCCACCACGCGGCCCACGTCGAGCAGGACGCCGCGCCCGGCGATGTGCGGGGCCATGTGCTCGACCCCGGTGACCAGGTCGCCTTCGGAGGTCACGACCTGCTCGGCGGGCCGGCCGTTCCAGGCCTTGCCGTGGTCGAAGATGTGCCCGAGCCCGTCCCACTGCGTGGAGCACTGCAACGGCATGGCTATGACGTCGTCCGCGCCGCCCAGACCGTGCGGGAAGCCCTGGTTGCCGAGCGCCGCGTCGGTCCCGGTGTCCAGCATGGTGTGCACCGGGTTGGTGCGGCGCCGCCAGCCCTTCTGCGGTCCCTCCATGTCGAACCGCTGCGACAGCGAGAAGCTGGCGCCTCTGCGCACGAGCGCGGCACCTTCGCGGCGCTTGGCCTCGCCGAGGAAGTTGAGGGTGCCCAGCACGTCGTCCGCGCCCCAGCGGCCCCAGTTCGAATACGCCTCGGCGGCGCGTGCGATGGAGGCTTCCGGGTCGGTGCGGTCCAAGTCGGTGCGGTCCGGGGCAGGGCGGTCCGGGTCGGTGCGGTCCGGCTGAGGTGTCACGGCGTCTCCTCCGCCACACATCGGGTGCGCTGGGCACCGAGGCCGGTGACAGAGCCGTCCATGACGTCGCCGTCGCGCAGCAGGCGGCCCCAGTGCATGCCGTTACCGGCCGGGGAACCCGTCAACACCAGGTCACCGGGCAGGAGTCGGGCCGTCTGCGAGGCGTAGGAGACCATGCGTGCGACGTCGAAGATCATGTCCTTGGTGGAATCGTCCTGCATGGTCTCGCCGTTGAGCTTCAGGGTGATCCGCAGATCGCGGGGCTCGGCAATCGACGAGGCGGGCACGATCCACGGGCCGAGCGGGGTGAATCCGGGCGCGTTCTTGCTGCGCAGCCAGTCGGTGCCGATCTGCGGCATGTCCCCGCGGAACACGGCGGCCCGGTCGGTGAGATCGTTGGCGATCGTGTATCCGGCGACGTACTCCAGCGCCTCGCTCACCGGCACCCGATGGGCGGCCTTGCCGATGACCGCAGCCAACTCCAGTTCCCAGTCCGGTTGTCCGGCCCACGCGGGCAGGACCACATCGTCGTACGGACCCGTGATCGCGCTCGGCAGCCCGATGAACACGTACGGCAGGTCATCGGCCGCCCGCCGGTCCATCAGCGCGGCGGCCTCCTCGCGCCGCTCCTCGTCGGATCGCTCGTCCGCCGGAGCGCGGTGTGCGACGTGCAGGTCGATGACGTGCTTGCGGTAGTTGGCGCCGGACTGGAAGACCTGCCGCGGTTCGACCGGCGCGTGCACGCGGAACTCCGCGAGCGGCCGACGTGGGGCGCCGCCTTCGGCGGCAAGCGCACGCAGCCGGGGCAGGAACTCCTCCCAGCGGTCGAGGAGTCCGCGCGTGGTCAGCGCGGGCTCGCCGAAAGCCGCGCGCACGTCGATCGCCTCTCCGTCGGGAGTGACGAGGGCGGGGAACTCCGCGGGGACCGACTGATCCGGGGCGGCGAGGGCGCCGGGAGCGGAGAGGGCGCCGGGAGCGGAGAGGGCGGAGAGGGTGCCGAGGGCGAAAGGCCCGGCGAATGGCGCGGATGCGGGTTCGGCTTTCACGAACGAGTCCTCCTGATTGCGGTGAGACCAATCTGGACCCGGCGCCATGGATCAGGGAAATCGATTCTGTGGATACTCGGAATCCACCGCGTTTATGGTGGCTGGACAGCCATGCCACAGACACCGGGAACCGCCATGAATCTGGCCCGCCTCGACCTCAACCTCGTCGTCGCGCTGCGTGCCCTGCTCGAAGAGCGCAACGTGACCCGCGCCGGGGAGCGGGTCGGGCTCAGCCAGCCCGCCATGAGCGCGGCCCTGGCCAGGCTGCGCCGTCACTTCGACGACGACCTGCTCGCCAGGAACGGCGGCCACTACTCATTGACGGCGCTCGGCCAGGTCCTCCTCGACCGCACCTCCACCGTCTACGACCTCCTGGACCGCCTCTTCAGCAGCCAGGCCACCTTCGATCCGGCCCACGAACAGCGGGAGTTCAGGCTCCTCGCGTCCGACTACGCCGTCGCCGTCTTCGGCGCCGAACTCGCCCGTACGGTGCACGAATCGGCCCCCGGCATCCGCCTGCGGTTCACCCAGACCCCGACCACCGTGGTCGACGACACGGGCGTACTGCTCAGCGCCGCCGACGGGCTGCTCATGCCGCACGGCATCGTCAGCGACTTCCCCGCCACCGACCTCTACGAGGACCGGTGGGTCTTCCTCGTCGCCGACGACCACCCCGACGTCGGCGACCGTCTCACCCGCGACGACCTGGCCCGGCTGCCCTGGGTGACCTACCAGCGCACCTACGACGCCCCCGCCGTACGGCAATTGGGCATGCTCGGCATCGAGCCCCGCGCGGAGGTCTCCGTGGACAGCTTCCAGACGCTGCCGCTCCTGGTCGCCGGAACGCGCCGGATCGCCCTGGTCCAGGAGCGGCTCGCCCGGCTGCTCGCACCGGTCACCCCGGTGCGGGTCATCGAACCGCCGTACGAGGCGGTTCCGCTGCGGGAGGCCCTGTGGTGGCATCCGGTGCACACGCACGACGCGGCGCACATCTGGCTGCGCGAGACGGCGGCCGAGGTCGGCGCCCGGATCGCGGCGGCATGAGGCATCGCGCTCCCTGCGTGCAGGCAGGAGCCGCATCACCGACGAGGCGGCTCCCGCCAGAGCCCTTCGCGGTGGGAAATCCCGCATCTCACCCCGGAAGGGCCTACGCGAGGAAGCGACGAGGGGAGCCCAGTTCCTCGCGCTCCGGCCGGCCGTCGCCGCCCGGTGCGCGGCGGCCGCCGTCAACCAGCCGCTCCGATCGCGCAGTCACGACGCTACTCCGCCGCCGTTCCACCGTCCGGGCGCGCGCGTAGTTGGTGCGAAGCGTTGCACCCTGTGCGGTTTTTGCCTCACCGGACGGGCAGTGCTTTCAGCTGGTCGGCGCGGGCGTCGGCGATGCGGGCCGCCAGGCGCCGGATCTCGACGCTGCCCGCCGAGCGGGCGGCGGAGCGCGAGACGCGTCGCGAGTGGCCGAGGTGGTCGCGGAGCTCCTTGAGGACGAAGCGGTCGAAGGCGGCGCCGGAGAGCCGGCGGCCGCGGGCGAGATCGCTCTTTGTCACCATGCCGGGCATGTCGTGTCCCTCGTGCACATTGGTGTCGGGCAGGCCCATGCGGTGCAACAGCGTGCGCAGCGAGCCGAGTTCGGAGCGGTGCGCCTTGGCGAGGCTCTTCGCCCAGGTCGCCACGTCCGGTGAGGAGCCGTGGTCGGCGGCGAGTTCGAGTACGTCCTCTGCCTGATCGTCCATAGGGATCAGCAGCTGTATCCAGCCGGTGTCGGTGGCGGTGGCTCCGGGGAGGGAGGGGCTTACCGACACCGGCGGCGTGGACGAGGCGGTGGGTGCGGAGGAGGCGGACGGCTCCGAGCAGCCCGTCAGCAGCAGGGCGAGGGTGAAGGCGAGTGCGGGAGCGAGGCGCAGGGCGGTTGCCGGCTTCATGAGGGCTTCCGGTGGGCGGGCCCGTGCCCGGCCGGAGGGGAGTCCGGCCGGGCACGGGGTGCGAGGGGTCGCAAGTGCGGGGTGGGGTGCGCGGGTCAGGAGGGACGCCCGTCGGCGCCGCACTTGATGATGGGGTTGATGCAGTCGCGCACCCGGCGCTTCATCTCGTCCTCGGGCCATACGTTGATGAAGTCGCCGTGCATCGTGTACCCCGCCCCCGAGGCGAGCCGGAGGTCGGCGGGGTTGCCGTTGACGGGGTAGCGCAGGACCTGGCGGAGCTTGGGCACCGGAACCGGGTGGGTGCCGGGGCAGGCGCCGTTCACCGGGTAGGACATGTGGCTCTTGTGGTCCGCGGAGTCGAGGTCCTTGCCGTTCCAGCACTGCGGGAAGTCGAGGTAGGACTCCAGCATCGATCCCGCCGGGCAGTTGACGAAGTCGTGCGAGGAGCCGACCTCGCCGTGGTGCAGGCAGGACCAGCGGGAGATGGTGTTGTCGTTCGGCCCCGTGGCCTTGGCGTTGCCCGCCACGATGCGCAGGCCTCGGGGGATGGGCTGCGTCTTGGCGATGATGTCGTCCCTGACCCCCTCGCCCAGGTAGTAGAAGGTGGTGCCGGTCGGCTCGACCGGGGTGTTGCCCTTGTACAGGGTCGGCACCCAGTAGGCGGAGAGATCGGTGT